>JBDUEC010000152.1:0-5480 GCA_040002655.1 Rhodoglobus sp.
GTCGACGTCAACACCGGCAAGTTCGTGGGCTCCGGCGGAAACCTCGAGGAGACCGTCACCAAGAACAACCTGGAGGCCGCTGAGGAGATCGTTCGCCAGCTGCGCCTGCGCGACATCGGCGGCATCATCGTGGTCGACTTCATCGACATGGTGCTCGAGTCGAATCGCGACCTCGTGCTTCGCCGCCTGGTCGAGTGCCTCAGTCGCGACCGCACCAAGCACCAGGTGGCAGAGGTCACCTCGCTCGGACTCGTGCAGATGACGCGCAAGAAGCTCGGCCTCGGCCTGCTCGAGACGTTCAGTGAGCCCTGCGAGACCTGCGTCGGCCGTGGCATCATCGTGCACCACGATCCCGTGACCAAGCACCGGGTTCAGCAGACCCCGCAGCCAGAACTCAGCTCCGGTCGCCGCAGCCGCAACAAGAACAACAACGGCTCGGCGAATGCTCCGGCGTCCGGTCCCGCGAAGTCCACGAACGGCAACGGCACCCACGCGATCACCGAGGACGTGCGCAACGCGCTCGCCCAGATCGCGGCCAGCACGGTTGCTCACGCGCACGACGACCACGCGCCGACTGCGGTAGCGGATGTCGCGCCCAGCACCACGGTGCAGGAGGCCACGGTTGCGGCGGCTGAGGCCGCCGTCGCCATCCTCGACATTCCGGTGGCGAAGTCCTCGCGGGCGTCGCGTCGCATCAGCAACGCAGACGCGGAGCAGATTCTCGACTCGGTGCTCGAGGCATTGCCTGAGCCGAAGCAGCCCGGCCAGGGCCGCTCGCGGGTCTCACGGCGCGCCGGAAGCTCCGGCCAGGTCGTCAGCGCGCCCGCGAACGAGTAGTGGTAAACGGGGCGCGGTCTGGGCGAAAGCCCAGCCCGCGCCCCGTAGCATTCTGTCGTGACCACGCGGCTGGCCGAGCACCCCCACGAGCACGCCACCAGGCCCCCATCCCGGTCGCGCTGGGTTTGGCTCGCTATCGGTCTTATCGGACTGGCCGCGATCGTGGTGCTCCGCGCCGTGACCGCCGGCCCCGGTGGTCTCTCGCTACCGAACCAGCTACAGGATCTGCTAACGCTCAGCGTCAGCGTCATCGTGGAGTCGCTGCCGTTCGTGATCCTCGGCATCGTTCTGTCGATCGTGGTCCAGGTCTGGCTGCCCGACGGCCTGCTGCTGCGATTCCTCCCGCGCCAGCCAATCCTGCGCCGCGCGGCGATCTCGCTGTTCGGCATCTTCCTGCCGGTCTGCGAGTGCGGAAACGTGCCTCTCGCCCGCGGGCTGATGGTCAAGGGCTTCACGGTGTCGGAGTCGATGACATTCCTGCTGGCGGCTCCGATCGTGAATCCGATCACGATCATCACGACCCACGAGGCCTTCGGATTCGACAACGGCATCCTCGTCGCCCGGCTCGCTGGAGGGTTCCTGATCGCGAACGTCATCGGCTGGTTGTTCAGTCGGCATCCGGATCAGGACAGCCTGCTCACCCCGCGTTTCGCCGCCGAGTGCCGGGTGCCGGAGCACGACCACGGGGAGTCCAAAGCGCAGAAGAGCGTGGGCATCTTCGTTCGTGAGGCGGGCGTGATCATGCCAGCACTCTTCCTGGGGTCGGTGGCGGCCGGTGCGATCCAGGTCGTCGTGCCGCGCTCCGTTCTCGTGACGCTTGGCAGCAATCCGCTGTGGTCGATCCTCGCGATGATGGTGCTGGCCTTTGTGATCGCGGTGTGCTCGAACGTGGACGCGTTCTTCATCCTGCCGTTCGCGAGCACCTTCCTACCGGGCTCGATCGTGTCGTTCCTGGTCTTCGGTCCGATCATCGATATCAAAATGCTGGCCCTTATGCGCACCACATTCACCACCCGCGTGCTCGTGCAGTTGACCGTGCTCGTGGCTCTGATGAGCGCACTTCTCGGACTGGTGGTGAATGTCTTTGGCTAGAGTGCAGCGAATCCTCGGAATCGTGCTCGCCGCGACGACCGTCGTGGCTACGATCTGGCTCGCGGCGACCGGGCAGCTCATTCTGTATATCCACCCGCGATACGTCGTGTTCACCGTGGTCATGGCGGTGATTGGCCTGGCACTAATCGTGGCGAGCTTCGTCTCGCGCCCTGCGGTCGACGACGAGGAGCCACCACGCGGCAGGCTCTCGACTACGCTTGCCGCCACAGGAATCGTCGCGACCCTGGTGGTGGCGGTGGCAATGGTCGTCGTGCCGCCTGCAACCCTCACGAGCGCCACGGTGAGCCAGCGCGACATCAATGCGACCAGCGTCGGAACGGGTGCGAAGACCCTGGATTCGGCCTCCACCGCCTCCGCTGGCGCTTTCGCCAAGTTCTCGGTGCTGGATTGGGCATCGCTGCTGCGCCAGACGAGCGACGTCGGCTTCTACAGCGGCAAGCCAGCGGATGTCGTTGGCTTCGTCACCGCCGATCCCGACGACCCGCAAAACGTCTTCTACGCCTCCCGCTTCGTGATCACCTGCTGCGCTGTCGACGCGCAGCCGATCGGGGTTCCGGTGTATCTCCAGAACTGGACCAGCCAGTACCAGCTCGACGACTGGGTCGAGGTGAAGGGCCAGTTCGCGGCCAATCCCTCCCGGCTCAGCAAGTTGCCGATTGCCATCGACCCGACGACCGTGACCAAGGTGGCCCAGCCCAGTGACCCTTACATCTACTGAACCGGGCGCGCTGCATTTTCGCCGTGCGTTCGCGCTGGTGGTCGTCCTTCTCCTGCTGTTCTGCACCGGCCTCGGCGTTGTCGCGTTCTTCCAGGGACCGAAGTTGGCCAGCGCCCAGGTCGACACGACGGGTGTCGTCGACCAGAGCGGGCAGCAACTGCGGCTGTTCGCGAACCAGAGCGTGGCGCACGTGAACAAGAGCCAGGTGACGATCACTCCACCGGTCGACTTCTCGGTGACTACCTCGGGCGCCCTGATCTCCGTGCAGTTCGACGAGCGACTGTGGTACGCCACCGACTACCAGGTCAGGATCGCCGGCGTGACGAGCGTCTACGAAGCCAGGCCATCCACTCTCAGTTACCGGTTCATCACGGAGACGCCGACGGTCTACTTTTTGCACCGGGGTCAGCCGGACGACCAGATCGTTGCCACCGGACTGACCGGCTCGGCCCGATCTGTCGTGTACTCGGCGCAGAGCATCCAGTCGTTTGTCGTGTTGCCGGGGGCGCTCGCGGTCGCCACCGTGGCTAACGACGGTACCAGCCGGCTCTCCATCGTCAACCGCGTCGACGGCACCGTCAGCAGCGTGCCGCTGCCCGCTTCTGGTGCACTCGAACAGCTGCAGGGCGCCGAGTCGTCGTCACTGCTCGGCTTCACCTTCACGAGCCATTCACCGGCAGACGGATCATCTGACCTGCACCCGGAGTTCACCAGCACCTTGTTCACATTCGACCTGCGAGCGGGCGGTACACCCCAACCGGTGCTGGGCATCGATGGCAAGCCGCTGCGGGTCTTCTCGTGGATGTTCGTGCCCGGCACCGCAACAGTGGTCGCGCTCAACCGGGAGCTCAGCTTGCTGACCGTGGACCCGGCAACGGCCAGCGTGCTGCCCATTGGGCAATACAGCGAACTTGAGCACATTTCGACCGATGGCACGCGTCTCGCGCTCACCGACCAACGTGGGTCGATCGCACTGAGTCTTGCCGACAACTCAGCCACGCGCCTCAAGGCTTCACCGATGGACGGCGGAACACCCTACCTCGGGGCGTTCCAGGTGCTTCGTAATGGCGACCGCATCGAGCACATCTCCCTCTTCCAAGATGCGACCGGGCGATTCAGCACGCGCCTGGTGTACGACGACGGAGCGACATCCCGGCTGCTGTACCAGACGCATGCAGACACGGGGTCGATCGAGAGCTTCTCGGTCTCGCCGAACGAGCAGTACGTGGCCATCGAAACTATCCCGGATCTTGGCGCCAGAGTGAGTGACGGCTACACGGTTGAGCCTCGCGCCACAACCATTACGACGATCATCGTGGACGTGGCCACTGGCAAGATCGTGCGCGGCGTCGAGGGATTTGACCTCACCTGGTGAGCTCAGAGCCCGCGCTTCTGCCGCTGGCTGACGCGCAGTCCGCTGGCCTGCAGGCGGCGGTACAGTTCCTTGCCGGTCACCTCGACCGCCCCGCGAGCCACCAGCGCGGTGTACTCGCGCTCCGGCACGTCGTAGTGGTCGCGATCGAAGGCGCGCTGCGGGATGCCGGCCGCCCTGGCGAAGGCGTGGAGTTCGTCGAGCGACTCGTCGCTGACAAGATGGGACCAGACGGTGTTGTGCGCCGGCCAGATCGGCGGATCGATCAACACGGTCATGCGGCGAGTCTAGACAGAGGGAGTGCACCGTGGCGGTTTCGGTGAAGGCGATCGTGCAGACTCGCGGGGCGCTGGTCGCGGCGATCGTGGCCCTTGGGGTCGGGGTGGTTCTGGTGGCGCAGCAATACCTGCAGAATCTCATCTCATCGATTTCCGCGCTGCCGTACATGGATCCGCCCACCTTGTATCTGCCGTCGCCCGTGGCGGTCGTTGTTCCGTTGCTGCCCCTCGTGATCGGCGTATTCCTCAGCCTCTGGGTGCTCGCACCGATCGCTGCAGAACTCCGAATCGGTCACGTGGTGACTCGCTCGATCCTCGCGGTCGGCATCGGCTGCACGCTGGTGTTCGTGGCGCTTGCGATCGTGGCCCTGGTCGGTTCGGTCTCCTTCACGGGCGCGATTTTCGGAAGCAGTTTCCCGACCCCTGCCGTCAGCGGGGGATCCATCGCGTCCGGGCTGGGGAGCGCTCTCGCCGGGGCGCTGATCGAGTTCGTGGAGGCGGCTCCGGTGGGCGTGCTCGGGGGAGTGCTGGCCTGGATCTGGCTCACGCGGCATCCCGCCAAACATCCGGTCTCCGGCATGCTCGACGAGGTTTGACCGGGGTGTCAATCATCGAGTAGTCTTGACCCTTGGTGTGCGCTGGCTTTCGCCGCGCATCTCACCACAAGCTTCCAAGAGTTAGGTAACCAAGTGGTTTTCGCAGTTGTGCGCGCCGGTGGTCGGCAGGAAAAGGTCGAGGTTGGCTCGATCGTTGTTCTCGACCGCATCAAGGCCGACAAAGACGGCAATGTCGAGCTCGCCCCAGTGCTCCTCGTCGACGGTGACAAGATCACCCACGACCTGAAGGCGCTGGCGAAGGTCAAGGTTGTCGCTGAGGTTCTCGGCGACGAGCGTGGCCCCAAGATCGTCATCCAGAAGTTCAAGAACAAGACCGGATACAAGAAGCGCCAGGGCCACCGCCAGGAGCTCACCCGTATCAAGATCACCAGCATCGCCTAAGGAGCTGTACTCATGGCACACAAAAAGGGAGCTAGCTCCACCCGCAACGGTCGCGACTCCAACGCCCAGTACCTCGGCGTGAAGCGCTTCGGCGGCCAGGTCGTCAAGTCGGGCGAGATCATCGTTCGCCAGCGCGGCACCCACTTCCACCCCGGCGCCAACGT
>JBDUEC010000153.1:0-5476 GCA_040002655.1 Rhodoglobus sp.
AGAACCGCTTCAGCGTGCTCGGGACCGCGGGTCTCGATGTGCAGTTCGAGTTCGACCTGGCTGATCTGCAGGCCACTTCCGTGTCGGGTGTGCAGCACCTCGACGACATTGGCGTTGCTCTCGGCAACGATCGTCGAAACGCGGGCGAGTTGGCCCGGGCGGTCCGGTAACGGAATGCGCAGGGTGAGATAGCGCTCCGATGCCGCAAGCCCGTGGCTAATCACCCGCTCCATCATGAGCGGGTCGATGTTGCCGCCGCTGAGCACCACGACGGTCGTGCCGGTGTCGGTGAGCTGCCCGGAGAGGATCGCGGCCACCCCGACTGCTCCCGCCGGCTCCACGACGAGCTTGGCCCGTTCGAGCAGAACGAGCAGGGCTTGAGCCATGTCGTCTTCCGTCACGGTGATGACCTCGTCGACCAGCCGCCGCACGATCTCGAAGTTGAGATCACCGGGCCGTGAGACGGCGATCCCGTCGGCGATGGTCGGCAGGATCGTGATCGTCTCCGGTGCGCCCTTCTTGAGCGAAACGGGGTAGGCCGACGCGTTGAGCGCCTGCACGCCGATGATCCTGACCACCCGGCCGAGCTGGGCGGCCTTCTGCTTGACCGCACTCGCGACTCCGGAGATGAGTCCGCCACCGCCGATCGGCACGACGATGGTGTCGACCTCTGGAACCTGGTCGAGGATCTCCAGGCCCAGCGTGCCCTGGCCGGCCACGACATCCACATGGTCGAACGGGTGGATGAAGACGGCGCCGGTGGTGCGGGCGAACTCCGCCGCGGCACGCAGTGGCTCATCGACCGTGTGACCGCGGAGCACCACCTCTGCGCCGTAATCCTTGGTGGCCTGGAGCTTGGGCAGCGGCACGCCCACCGGCATGAAGATGGTGGCCTTGATTCCGAGTTCACGCGCGGCGTAGGCGACGCCCTGGGCGTGATTGCCAGCGGATGCCGCCACCACTCCGCGCGCTCTCTCGTCATCCGTGAGCAGGGAGAGCCGGTTGTACGCGCCGCGGATCTTGTAGGAGCCGGTGCGCTGCAGGTTCTCGCACTTCAGCAGCACGGCTGAGCCGAGAATCTCGGAGAGGTAGCGCGAGGTCTCCATCGGCGTCAAGTTCGCCGCCACCGCGACCCGCTGCCTGGCATCCTCGAACTCGGCGAGCGTCGGCCCGACCAGCGTGCGCTCAGGCATGGGGCAGCACATCCTCTGCGGTGGGCCGCGGGTTCGTGCGCCACTCGCCGCTGGCGATGTACTTCACCATCACGTTGCCGGTCGCGATGATCGGCACGGCGAACAGCGCACCGGGGATGCCCGCGATGAACGATCCCGCCGCCACCGCGAAGACCACGGCGAGCGGATGCACCTTCACCGCCGTTCCCATGACGAGCGGTTGCAGGATGTGGCCCTCGACCTGCTGCACGAGCAACACGATCCCGATCATGATCAGCGCCCAGAACGGACCGAGGTAGACCAGCGCCACGAACACGGCGATCACGCCGGTGAGCACGGCGCCGACCACCGGGATGAAGGAGCCGAGGAACACGGCGATCGCGATGGGGATCACGAGGGGGAACCCGAGTCCGGAGATGAGGCCGAGGATCCAGGCGCCGAGACCGATGCCGACGGCATCCACGAACGCCACGAAGATCTGCACCTTGACGAACGTCGTGAGCGTGATCCACCCGGCGTGACCGGAACCGTCGACCGCGGTGCGAGCCTTGCGCGGGAACAGGCGCACGATCCACGCCCAGATGCCCTTGCCATCGATCAGGATGAACAGGGTCGCGAACAGGGTCAGCAGGAGCCCCGCGAGAACGTGCCCGGCCGTGGTGCCCACCGACAGCGCGCCGCTGATCAGCGCCTGGCTGTCTTTCTGGATCGACGCGACGGCCTGGTCGAAGTATGCCGCGATCTGCTTGTCATCGAGCTGCAACGGGGATGCTGCCAGGAAGTCCTTGAACTGCTCATATGCCGTGAGCGACCTGGTCTGGAGATCCGGGAAACCGCTGCGGATCTGGGCGACCACGATGAAGACCAGCCCGGCCACGATCGCGATGGTGCCCAGCATGGCGAGCGCGACCGCGAGCCACTTGGGCCAGTGGTGTCGCTGCAGCGACTGCACCAGCGGAACCAGCAGCGCGCCGATCAGGATCGCGATCATGAACGGGATCACGATGTACTTGAACTCGATGACAAGGAAGATGAACACCGCGATGACAGCAACCACCACAAGGATGCGCCAGGAGAAAGCGCCAGCAATCTGCAGGCCGGGCGGAACTGCCTGGTCTATACCTGCACCGGCATCTACTTTGGGTGTCGAGCGTCGAGCGAAGGCCACCCGGTCAGTCTAGAACTCTCTCGCTGAATGGTTACGCGCTCAACGCGCACTGACCAGAACGGCACGCCCCTTGACCTTGAGGTGCACCGGGTCACCCGGCTGCAACTGCTCGCCGACATCGTGCTGCACCGACACCAGCGAGTCGTCGTCGAGGCGCAGCTGGGTGCGCCGCAGCGACCCCAGGAAGCTCGAGGTGACCACGGTCGCGGGCACGCCCTTGCCGGCGATCACGATGTCCTCCGGACGCACGTATGCGGTGACCGGCCCGTCCGCCTGCGGCCCATTGATCAGCTCGAGCTTCTGCCCGAACACCGTCACCGTGCCATCGGCCAGCTCCGCCGGGATCTGGTTGCTCAGCCCGACGAAGTCCGCGACGAAGGCAGAAACGGGCGCGGTGTACAGCTCCTCGGGCGTGCCGATCTGCTCCACGTTGCCATCCTTCATCACGGCAACCCGGTCGGCGACGGCGAGCGCCTCCTCCTGGTCGTGGGTGACGAACAGCGTTGTGATGCCGAGCTCGGTCTGGATCCGGCGGATCTCGTCGCGCAGCTGCACGCGCACCTTCGCGTCGAGGGCCGACAGGGGTTCGTCCAGCAGGAGCACGCGGGGACGGGTGACGAGCGCGCGAGCGAGGGCGACGCGCTGCTGCTGGCCGCCGGAGAGTTGGTGGGCGTAGCGCTTCTGGTGCTTGAGCAGCCCGACGAGCTCGAGGGTCTCCTCGGCGCGACGACGACGTTCCTTGGGCTTGATCTTGCGCATCCGCAGACCGAACTCGACATTCTCGAGGGCCGTCATGTGCGGGAACAGCGAGTAGGACTGGAACACCATGCCGATGTCGCGCTTGTTGACCGGCACGTTCACCACGTCGCGACCGTCGATCATGATGCTTCCGCCGTTCACCTGCTCAAGTCCGGCGAGCGCGCGCAGAGCGGTGGTCTTGCCGCAGCCTGAGGGCCCGAGCAGCGCGACGAACTCGCCTGGGCGGATCGACAGGTTGATGCCGGCCAGGGCGCGGTGCCCGGAGTAATCCTTGGTCACGTCGACCAGTTCCACCGCGGCGCCAGGGGATGCCTGGGTGATGGTGGTGACCGGGGCGGTCTTGAGCATGCTCATGCGGTGTTCCTGTCCCGGCGGGCTGAGCCCAACCGTCCGATCAGAAGAAGAAGGATGAAGGCGAAGACCAGCGCGAAGACCGCGAAGATCACGGCGACGTACGGATCGGTGTGCTGCACCAGGATGAGTGCGGTCTGGAAGGTGTTGCGGCTGAGGAACGACGCGATCGTGTACTCACCGAGCACCACGGCGATTGTGATGAAGCAGCTCGCGAAGATGCCGCGGCGCAGGTTCGGCAGGATGATCCGCCCGACAACATCGCCCCAGCCCGCGCCGAGCGAACGGCTGGCCTCACTCAGGATCACCACGTCGACCGACGCGAGGTTCGCCGCAATGGGACGGTACGCGTACGGCAGCACGATCACACCGACCGCGAACGCGAGCGTCCACGGCGACGTGCCGAAGATGCGCGCCACCGTGGAGTAGACCGGCACGAAGCCGACCACGAGCACGATCGAGGGGATCGTCACCGGAATGATGCAGACGAACTCGAGCCAGCGCCGAAGTTTCGGAAACTTCAGCTCCACCAGGATCATCGTCGGCAGCAGGAGCACCAGCACGATCAGCACAGTGACCAGGCAGATCACCAGGGAGTTGCCGATGCCCTGGAACAGGGTGGCGTAGGTTGCCCCGTTCTTCGGGTCGAAGACCGCGAGGTAGTGCAGCACCCCGTAACCCTGCACGCCGTCCTTCGCCTGGCCCACCCGCAACGAGAACTCGATCATCGCGAGCACGGGCGCGATGAAGAAGACGCCGGCGGCGATCAGGATGATGAGCCGGGTGGCCTTGCTGGGCTCCGCTCCGAACCGGGGGGCGCTCATCGCTGCCACCTGGCCGCGCGACGCTGGAGCGCGGAGTAAGCCGTCATCAGCACGATCATCACGACCACCATCCCGAGAGCGAGCACTCCTGCAACGTTGGCGACGCCAATGACCGTCTCGCTGGTCAGCTGCTGCCGGATGGTCAGCGGGATGATGCCGCCCTGCGAGATGAGGGCCGCCGCAGTTGCGTACGACGAGAACGAGTTCGCGAACAGCAGGATGAGGCTTCCGAAGAATGCTGGGGCGAGAATCGGGATGCCCACCCGAGTCCAGTAGGTGCGCCGAGTTCCGCCGAGGGTGGCGACCGCCTCACCCCAGGTGGACTTGAGCCCGGCCATCGCGGGCATGAAGGTGAGCACCATGAGCGGCACCTGGAAGTACAGGTACGGCAGGGTCAGCCCGGGGATCTGGTAGAGCAGCGGGCCGTTGCCGCCGAAGTTGGTGAAGATGTTCGGCTGCAAGCCGTTCTGGATCAGCAGCTTCGTGATGACACCCTGCTGGCCAGCGAGGGCGATGAAGGCGAACGCCAGCATGACGCCACCGAACTGGGCGAGCACGCTCGAGGCGGAGTCGACTGCGGAGCGCAGGAAGCCGTCGGGCTTGGTGCCCATAAGGGCGAAGCAGATGAGGGCGCCGAGCACGGCGCCGACGATCGCGGTGAGGCCAGACACCCAGATCGAGTTCCAGAAGGCGGTGAGAATCTGCGGGTTCGCGAAGGCCGCGAGATTGGCGAACGTGAAGGCACCGGCGTTGTCGAAGAATCCGCTGCCGACCGCGAGCACCGCCGGGATGGCGAGGAACAACAGCACGTACACGGCGAAAGGGAGGAGGCCGAGCCAAACCGCGCTGCGGCGCCGGGGCTTGACCCCGGCGCCGCGCGTGGTGGTGGCTGGCGCAAGCGGAGCTGCGACAGTCGTCATGGTGTGGTGTTAGCCGATCGCCGCAGCCCACTTGGAAGTGAGCAGGGCAGCGGCCGCGGTGGCCTGGTCGGCGGTGAGCTGCACGAAGTCGGCCGGAGCCTTGCCCACGGTGTCGAGCACCTTCTGGTCAATGGTCTTGTTCGCGATCATCGCCGCCAGGGTGGCCGGGTATGCGCCGGACGCCAGGTACAGGTTCTGCACCTCGGGGCTGTAGATGTACTCCTCCCAGAGGCGGGCGGCAGCCGGGTGCGGTGCGTCCACGTTGATGGCCTGGTTGTAGTA
>JBDUEC010000154.1:0-5473 GCA_040002655.1 Rhodoglobus sp.
CGGGCAACTCGGCGCCGAACAGGTACGAGTACAGCTCGCGCAGGCGCGCGCCGATGCGATTCGGCGGAGTCTTCGTGATGATGAACAGGGAGAAGACCAGCACGATGATGACAACGGGCACGGCGATGACCGCCGTTCCTACGGTGAGCAGCGGTGTCGCGAGCACCCACCCCAGGATGCCGCCAGCGTGCGCGAGGCCGGCGACGCCATCCGCTGGCTTCGGCTGGCCACCGAAGATGTGGCAGAGCCCGCTGATCGTGGTCACGAGCAGCGTTGCTCCGATGCCGATCCTGCCGTTGTCGTGCACGCTCGACGGATGCCGGAACAGCCAGATCGCGAACAGCAGCATGATCACGGGAAGTGCGAAGGCCACCCGCCCGAACAGCCCCCCGAAGGTCCAGGCATCCAGGGCGATCGCCACTGGATCAGCGGGGTTGAACCACTCAACGATGGCACCGATAATCGCCAGTACGAACACGAAGAACGGCACGCCGTCGCGGCGTTCATCTTTGGCGAGGGTCTCCTTGCCGAGCACGCGGAAGGCTGCTCCGGTGGCGTGCGCGAGACCCATCCACGCCGTCGTGAGCAGGCCGGGCTCCTCGACGGGAACCGGCTTGCCACGCGGCATCCGCTTGGTCGGCTGGTTGCCGCGTGCGCGCGCGGTGGACGTGCGGGCGCGCGACGTCGACCTGGTGCTCGTAGCCATGCGATCCACGGTACCCGGGGCGCACGTCAAAGCGCGGCAACGCGGAGCGGGTGTCGCCGAGCCGCAACTAGCGGCTGATGGTGCTGCCGCGCTCGACCTGGTCACGGGCGATGCCGTCGAGCAGAAGGCCGACGTTCTCCCCCGCGCTCGCCGACGTCAGCGTCTTGCGGAAGGCCTCGATCCCGGTCACGGTCGCCGACACTGCTGCCGCGCCCGGGCTGTCGATCACGACGGCGTCGCCGACGGTGACGGTGCCCGACGTCACCTGCCCGGTGGCAACCACGCCGCGGCCGGTGATCGAGAACACGTCCTCAACGGTCAGGAGGAACGAGCCGGGTGTGCCGGGGGTGACGGGTGCGGCAGCCACGATCGCCTCACGCTCCGCCTGGCTGGCCGCCTGGGCATTCGTCACCGTGCTGTCGTACTCGTTACGGCCGAGCAGTCGGCTCCAGAAACCCATGTCCAGAGCCTAGGGCGATCCCGTGCCGCCAGGGACAGCACGATCGGACCAGCAGCGATCAGTACCGGATCGCGTCGATCACCTTCACGCGCACGGCCACCAGCGCGGGCAACAGGCCCGCAATCGCACCCACCGCAGCGGATGCCGCGAGCCCGAGTAGCGCGGCCTCGATCGGGAACGGCGGCAGGTCGGTGATGCCGAACGCCACGAATTGCTGCACGAGCGGGTTCTCGACGATCAGCACCGCGAGGATGACGCCCACGAGTCCGGCAACGACCGTCGCGACCACGCTCTCCATCATCACCGCGAAGAAGACCCGCCCCGCGGTCGCGCCGAAGCTGCGCCGGATGCCGATCTCCCGAATCCGCTGGCGCACGGTAACCAGGGAGATATTCACGAGCCCGAGCGCGCCGAGTAGCAGCACCAGGATCGCCACTCCCCCGATCACGAGCTTGGTCGGCCCGAATGGATCCTCGCCAGTGGACGCGTAGTCCTGGCGGTAGACATCGACCTGCGCGTCGGTGCCGAGCGCGCCCGCGACGTCGCGCTGCAAGAGGGTCTGCAGCTGCTCGAACAGTTTCGTGGGCACCCACACCTCGAACTGCGGTTGCAGTTGGGCCACGGTCGTCGGATCCGCGATCGCGTAGTACGACGACGGCAGCATGAACATCTGCGGGGTTTCCACGTAGGGCAGGGCTTCGGTCACCCCGACGATGACGGCGGTGGTCTTGCCGTCGCCGAGCAGCGTGACCGTCGGATGGGTGCGCAGGTCAGGCGACCCGAGATGCTGCCAGAAGATGCTGTTGACGACGAGGGCGGGCGCGAGGCGATCGAGGTCACCATCGTCGAACCAGCGTCCCTCGTCGACCTGCACGCGGTGCATCGTGCCGTAGGGCTCGTCGACCAGTTGGGTATCGACATCCACTGCGCCGTCCACGAACTGGGTGCGCTGGGTCGTGTAGACCACTGTCGACGCGAAGTCGATCTTGTAGCGGCCGACGGCCGTGCGGAACGCGGTCTCGAGTGCGTCCGGGTCGATCGTTCCCGTGTTCGAGTACGCGCTCAGATACAGGGTGGCCGGCCGACCACTTGAGCGCTCCGCCGACTCGATGGTCGCCTGCTGCGCGATGGCTCCGAGGCCAACCACGCTGGTGAGCGCTGTCACTGCGACGGCGACCCCGATGAGGCTCAGCAGAACGCGCGTGCGATGGATGCGCAGCTCCGCCCACGCCTCGATGCACGCTCCGACCAGGCCGGAGAACAGGGTTCTCTCGCGCGCCATGCGCGGCTCTTTGCCGGGCCGGGGTTCACGTCGCGCGCGTCGATCAGTCTTCTCTAGCGTCACAGGGCGACCTCTGGCGCGGCCAGGGCGAGCACGCGATTCACGTCGACGGGGCTGAGTACCCCGCGATCAAGGCGGTAGTGCCGCCGGGCAAGGGCCGCGACGTTCGCGTCGTGCGTGATCGTGATGAGCGCCGCACCGGACTGCTCGGCCACCTCGTCGAGGAGCGCCATGACGGTGCCGCCGGTCTCCACATCGAGGGCACCGGTGGGCTCATCGGCGAGGATCAGGCGCGGGCCCCGCACCAGGGCGCGGGCGATCGCCACCCGCTGCTGCTCGCCGCCGGAGAGCTTCTCCGGCATGCTCGCGCCGCGATGACCCAGTCCGACCTTCTCGAGCATCTCCTGGGCGATCTGCGTGCGCCGCCAGAACTGCCTGCCCGTCGCGTACAGCAGCGGAGTCATGACATTCTCGAGTGCGGTGCGCCCCGAGAGCAGGTTGAACTGCTGGAAGATGAAGCCGATATCGCGGCCACGGGCACGATCGCGAGCGTTCGCCGTGAGGGTGCTGGTATCCCTGTCCTCGAAGAAGATCGAGCCGGAGGTGGGGTTGTCCAGAAGTCCAAGCAGGTTGAGGAGCGTGGACTTGCCTGACCCCGACCTGCCCACAATGCTCACGTGGTCGCCCACAGACACCTCAAGGTCGACACCCCGCAGGATGTCGAGCGGCTCCGCATCCGGAAGCTCGACGGTACGGGTCACGCCCTCGAGCCGCAGCAGCGTCATCCGTTGCAGACCATTCCGCCGCCGCCCACCGGTTTGCAATTACCCCCGGGCCCGCCGGGGAACTGGCCGTCGGGCGTGGCCGGGGCGCCAGGGATGAACTGCAGGATCATGTCGCCCTCCTTCAGCCCGTCCTTCACCTCCACGTTCACGCCATCATTCAGGCCGAGAGTGACGGGCTTGGTCTCGGTCGACCCGTCCGGCTTCACGACGTAGACGTTGCCCGTTTGGGCCGAACCCTCGACGGCGGTCACCGGCACAATGAGCACGTTCTCGGCCACGCCGCCGGCAATCAGCAGTTGCGCCGTCAGGCCGGAGAAGACCTTCACGCCGGCCGGCACCGAGCACCGCACCGTCGTCGTGCCAGTGGAGCCATCACCGTCGCCGCCGCTACCCGTTCCCGTGCCCGTTCCAGTGCCCGTGGATGTTGCACTCGAGATCGTGAGGCCGCTGCAGATGAACGGGGCGGGGCCACCGGTGATCGTGACCTGCGCTTCGGTTGGCTGGTTGAGCAGTCGGTACTGCTGCTCCGGCGCCAGAGTGCCGCTGACGTTGAACGTGGGAGGCGCGACCTTACCGATGTCGTCCCCGACCGAGAATGCCTGGCCGACCAGAGCGCCGAAGTTCACCAGGGTGCCTGCCACCGGCGCCACGACGGTCTCCGTGTCGATCAGCAAACCGCCCTCCGGATCCGGCGCCTCAGAGCGCAGAGTGAGGATCTCAGTGCCCGCGTCCACCCACTGCCCTGGGTTCACGAGCACCTTGCGAACCTGGCCGGTCAGGGTCGCCTTGATCGGGATGGGGGCATCCGCTGCGACCGTGCCCGACATGGTCACGTCGTTCTGGATGGTGCCGAGCGCCACGGCGACCTGAGGTTCAACGATCTCGCCGGTGGGAACGGTCGGATCGACGGTCTCGCCGAGCCCGCCGAAGAAGGCGATCTTCACCAACGCGGCGGCAATCGCGAGGAAGATCACGATCCGAATGATGGGTAAAACCCAGGTCTTGGCGATGGTCACGTGGTTCTCCCCAGCGTCGGTCGTGGCTGTAGTGCCCTCGCTACGCTAGCCCGGACCCCCTCCAAGGTAATCACTCAGGAGGATGAAATCGCCACCCAACGTTTCGCCGCGGTTGCACGTCCCTACCGAGCCCGGTTCACACGCCGCCGCGACGGCGCAGCATCGTGGTCGAATTGCCCGACCGGCCAACCTCCAGGAACCCCTCGCGGCGGTAGAGCTCGATCGCCGGGTTGCCGTCCTCCACGCTGAGACTCAGGTCCGTCGCCGAGAAGGCGATGACGGCTTTCAGCAGCGCCCGACCGATGCCCTCACCGCGCAGCCCGGGAACGACCCCGATACTGAGCTCAGGCGTGTTCTCATTGACGAAACCGTACCCAGGACCCGCTGCCGTGAAGAAGCGCGCCCACACAGCTCCAACCGGCTCGCCGTTGCGATCGGCAACCAACCCGAAGTCTTGGTCGCGCGGAAACCCACCCACGTACTTCGCGAACGATGGGTCGGCCCGCCAGAACGCCTCACCCTTCGCCGTCGACGGATTCCAGTCGGCCGCGAACAGAAAGGCCTGCTCGATGACCGGGAGGTCGGCCGCCGTGGCCAGCCGGGTGGTCGTCACAACTACGCCTCGATGACTACCGGGATGATCATCGGGCGCCTCCGGTGCTGCGTGTTCACCCAGCGTCCGACGGTGCGACGGATGACCTGCGCGAACGCGTGCGTATCGCGCGTACCGTTCGCGGCCGCATCCTCGATCGCCTTGATCAGTTGCGGTAGCACCGCGTCGAACACGGCTTCGTCCTCGGCGAAACCGCGGGCCTGGATCTCGGGCCCAACGATCACCCTGCCGGTCTGCGCGTCGATGGCGACGAAGATGGAGATGAAGCCCTCTTCCGCGAGAATCCTGCGGTCCTTGAGGTCTGCATCCGTGATCTCGCCGACGCTGGAGCCGTCCACGTAGACGAAGCCGAGGTCCAGCTGGCCGACCACCGTCGCGACGCCGTCGCGCAAGTCGATGACGGTGCCATCCTCGCCGATGAACGTGTTCTCCTCCGGAACGCCGGTCTGGATCGCAAGGTTGGCATTGGCGACCAGGTGGCGCTGCTCACCGTGCACGGGCAACACGTTCTTCGGCTTGAGGATGTTGTAGCAGTAGAGAAGCTCCCCCGCGGCCGCGTGGCCGGAGACGTGCACCTTCGCGTTGCCCTTGTGCACGACCGTCGCGCCGAG
>JBDUEC010000155.1:0-5439 GCA_040002655.1 Rhodoglobus sp.
ACCTACAGCGCTGCGACCGCTCTGATCTGGATCGCCTCAATCTGGGTTCCCCAACCCGCCCAGTATTTCGTCTGGGCCGCGACCATCGTCATCGAGATCGCGTTGCTCGGCATTCGACGAGTTGGTGGCCTGAGGTTGTTGATGGACCAGATGGCTCTCGATCATCTCGCCGAGCGCATGGGCCTCTTCACTCTCATCGTGCTCGGCGAGAGTCTCATCGTGACGGTGACCGGGGTGAGCGACCAGTGGACGGCGATCGTGGGAGCGACCGCGGTACTCGGATTCGTTCTGATCGGGTCGATCGCTTGGACGTTTCTCATCCAGACAACCGTGGCGATCGAGCACGGTCTGCGTGGTCTCCGGGAACGGCGAGACGCCCGGGGAATGCGCGACACCGTCATGTACCTGCCCTACTTCCTCGTCGTTGGGATCACCCTGCTGTCTACCGGCCTCGGCACGGCCGTGAGCCACCCCGAGCATCCATTGCCGATCGGCGCGGCAGTCGCGCTCGGCGGGGGGCTCGGTTTGTACTACGTGACCAACCTGGTCGTGGGCATGCGGTACGGCCAGCTAACGGTAGGTGCGCTGGTCTGGACGCTGGCGAGCGCCGCAGTCGCGCTGCTGCTCATCCCGGTTTCGTCCCTCATCTCCGCAATCGTCGCAGTCGCCTGGGCCGCCGTAATTGTCGTCGCCAATGTCGTGTTTGCCAACGTGAAACGCGCCGCGCTGTCTGGGCTCTAGGGTTGCCAGCTTGCGCGTCATTGTTGCGTCGAGCTTCAGCGCTTCTTGCCTCCGACGCCGGGCACAGACGTGACCTGCTTCATCCACGAAGCGACCTGGCGCTCATCGAGGTCGCCAATGGACTCGAGGTCTACTCCCCTGGTCGCCTTGCCCATGCCGACCGGCGTCACCGGTGGCACCGGGTCGAGCGAGTCGCCGTTGATGAACATGAGCTTCACGTGACCGGCGAAGGCGCCACAGCTGAAGCACCACCCGTCACCGACGCCGTAGTAGGACATGCCCCACTTCACGGCACGTTGGAGGTCGGGCAACGTGCGAGCCGCCAGTGCGTCGACCGCCTCGGCGATGCCGCGTTGCGGCTGTGGTAGGCCGGCGATGTAGGCGAAGACAGGCTTGTCGCCCTCGGCGGCTTTCGCGGGGCTGGCCCGGCCGGTCATGGCTTCTTTGAGTGGCGTGCCGCCGTCGCTATTGGTCATGGCGGATCTTATTCCTTCTTGGCAGCGATTCGCTCAAGTTGTCCGGCGTGCAGCTCACTGACCCATTCCCAGCCGGGTTTGGCCGACATGCCAATCCGCGGGTCGTCGAAAACCTGGCCATCGTGCAAAGCGCTTACGTAGGCGCGGTCCTGCGCGATTCGCGCGCGAACCTGGTGTGATCCCCCGACCGACCCGTGCCCCGGGATGACAATCGCGACATCGCCGGCCACATCCTCGAACAACTGCAGGGCGGCCAGGTAGTCCCCGATCGGGTCTGGCGCCATGAAGTTGAGAATCGGGATGAGTACGTCCGACAGCATGTCGCCGGCGACGAGCACGCCACGTTCTTCGACCAGCAGGGCGGCGTGCCCAGCAGCGTGCGCCTGATGCTCGATGATCCGGATCTCGGGGCCGGCCCACGGAATTCGAGTCGCGTTCTCGGGGAGACCGGTGATGCGGCCGAAGATGTCGTCCAAGGGCACCCGCTCAACGATCTCCGGAGGGATCATCCCGGCGGCCATGGACAGGAAGCCCGGATCCGTCAGCCGAGCGGCGATCACCGCTGCGCAACCCGCGGTTCCGTACCGCGGCGGTGTGCCCAGCTCCGGATGCCAGAGCAGGTGATCCCAATGCGGATGGGTCGAGAAGCCTGCCGCGACCACGTGACCCTGCTCGCGAATATCGTGTGCAATGCCGACGAGCTCGTCGCGGAGTATCCCCGCGTCGATGACAAGCACGCCAGCGTCACCCTCGACGATCACGGCATTGCTCTGCATGAACTCGCTCGTGTGCACTCGCACGCCCTCGACGACCTGCTTCAGCATCAGTTCTCCTCCATTGCGCGAATCGCGTACCGGTGCATCGTCACGCCCTGGCCGAACGTTGCCTGCTCCAGAAGCTCGAGGTCGAGCGGCAGCTCATAGTCGTCGAACAACGGCCTGCCAAAACCGAGGTACGAGGGATGGGTGAACAGCAGCAGCTCGTCCAGCAGGCCCGCCCGCAGCAACTGTGTCGCGAGCGTCGCCCCTCCGACCCCGATCGACCCGTCGGTCTCGGCCCGCAGCACAGCGAGTTGCTCGATGGCATCGTCACCGCCGAAGATCCTGGTGTTGTGGTCCGCGCTGGTGCGGGTGCGAGAAACCAGGACCTTCGGGATATCCGTCCAGATGTGTCCGTACTCCCGCATGACCTCCGGCAGCGATTCATCCGTCCGCGCTCGCGGCCAGCACTCCTCCATCACCTCGTACATGACCCGACCCTGCACATCCATGACGAACTCCCGCGCCCTGGCGTTGAACTCGCGGTGCAGTTCCTCGTCGATGTGCAGCCACTCCCCCGCGCCGTTGTCGCCCGGTACTTGTTCGATTCGCAGGTCGATGGACACATTCATCCAGTAGACGAAACGGCCCATCAGTTCCCCTCTCGAATGAGCGCAGTCAATAGTGATTGCGTTCTGCAACCACTATATTGAGAACGAACCGGCTGTCAAGCAGCCATCAAGCCAAGGAGGAATCGTGGATGCCGCATCCGCCGGCCCGATCGACGCCGCCGTCGACGTGCTCGGAGATCGCTGGACACTCCTCGTGTTGCGCGACGTCATCTTCGCGGACCGTCGCCACTTCCGGGCGCTGCTCACGGGCTCGACCGAGGGCATCGCGTCGAACATTCTCGCGGACCGGCTCGTGCGACTCGTGGATGCGGGAATCCTCACGCGCGGCACGGCATTCCGGGGTCAGCGTGCCCGATACAGCCTGACGGAAGCGGGCATCCAGACCCTCCCCGTGATCTGCGCGCTCGGCAACTGGGGCCTCGACTGGCGCTCGGGCAGCGACGACCTCCGAAGCCGGCAGCGGTTCATGCGGGATGAGGGTGCGGCGTTCATCGACGAACTCATGGATGAACTCCGCACCCGCCATCTCGACGCCCCGCCGGCGCCGCACGATGGCCCCAGCCCGTTTGAGCGCCTCGACTCGGCAACCCTGCACGGGTGACTGATCGCGTTACCCCCAGAGCTCTTTGAGTTGTCCGGCCACACCAACGCCCTGCTCGTGGCCAGCCCGAGCAGCCGGCGGTCGCAACGTGAGATCCAGCCCGTTCGGTCCGAACAGGTGCTCGGAGTTGCTATCAGGAAAGATCGTCTCCACCGTGCTGCCGCTCGCGCGAAGTTCGTCCACCTGTGTCTCGAGGTGCATCCCCCATTCGAATGGCAGTCGTGATCTGCCACCGAAAGGCGACAAGACCAGCACCCGCCCGAATCCGGATGCCAGGTCGGCGTTGTCGGCGTTGGTTCGGTAGCCACCGTCGATGAATTGCCTGTCCCCGATGCTGTACGCGAACCCACCGGCGGTACTGGCCGCAACGGCGTCCACCAGGTCGACTCCGCTGTGGCGATCGAAGACGACCGGCTCGCCCGTGCGAGCGTCGACTGCTGTGATGAGCATCCGCTGCTCGGGCCACTGTTGCCTGGGCAACCGGGCAGCGACGACGGCGCGCCACTGGGCGGACCTGGGCGACGCCGCGTCCACCCCCAGTCCCCACGCGCCCATCCTGCGGCGCATGTCAACCGCGTCGGCTGACGCAGCGATCACTGCGGCCGTTGCATCCATCGCGTTCGTGATCGCCCCGGTCGGGGCGGGCCTGGCGGATCCGGTGCGCGCTTGGGGAACGGCCGAGAGGATGTCGGCGAACAGTTCTGCGGGCACGGCACCGGTTAGCTGGGCGGCGGCGGTGGCTCCGGCCGAAGTGCCGACGATGAGGTCGGCGCCGGTCACATCCACACCGGCCCCAGCCAGTCCCGCGACGACGCCGATCAGCCAGGCGTTGCCCGTCGATCCACCGCCCCCGAGAACCAATGCCGTGCGGGAGGTGTTCGGTGCGACGTCACTGGACGTCTCGAAGTTGTTCTGAAGTGAATGATTCATAGTCGTAGCTTTCTGAGAGTGCGCGTGGCGCTCCCCGCGACGGCTACGTCAGTCGCGCGATCGTGAACTCGAGGGAGCGCCCAATATGGACAGTGTGTGCATGGGGCTCACCTCCTCGATTCGTGTCACGTTCATCCGAAAGCATAGCCTCGCGCGGCCCGCTGGGAGGTGGCAGGGCGGCGTGCGCATAAAATGAGAAGTGCTCCGGGAGGTGCCATGACAACGAATCGCGAGGTCGACGAGCGTGTCGAGTCCTTGCCCCAGTTCTCGACGACGGATCGTGGCAGTCGGATGACGTCGCTGAGACCCGGTCAGCCGCTCGGGCGACTTGCGCCGCTGGTCCCGCGGCTCCTCGTCGCCTGGGCACTGTGGGCGTTGACGAGTTCCGTGCCATTTGACGCCCTTACCGGGCTGGCGCCAAGCCGCGAAGTCGTGATGTTTCTCACAAACCCGATCACCGTCGCCGCCGCTATCGTGGTGGCACTCTTCGGGGCGCTCAATCAGACCTTCCAGCTGCATTCGCGAGCTCGAGAGGCGTTCGGCCAAGCCCGGGTAGCCGCGCTCCTCACGACGGTCGCGGTAACCGGCGGCTTCGCGACCAGCGCCGGGATCCTCGTCGCCTGGACACGTGCGAGCGATCCGGCTCACATCCTCAACATCGAAGCTATTGCGACCTCGCCGGAGGTGCCGCTTGAGCTCGGCGCCCTGATCGGCGCCGCGTTCGCCTGCTGGTGCGTGATTGCTCTCCTCAGCCTGTGGGGCGCGGTTGCTCATGCCCGGCGCCGTCAGCACTCGATCGAGGACCTGCGCAGCAACGGCACCGCATTTGACGGCATCCTCTCCGCCGTAGCGTTCAGCCACCACTGGGTCCACGACGAGCCAATGTTCAGGACCGAGACGACCTATGTCGCCGACGGCGTTAGCAGGGTCATCGCGGCCCGCATGCGCACGAGCGCAGATCGCGTGCCCCTCGTCGGCTCCCCCATGATCGTGCGTACGGACGGTCGCGGCGCGATTCACGTCGAGCCCGACGCAACAGCCGAGCCCTCGTTCGAACCCGAGGATAAGTACCGGGCTCCCAATGACTGAGGCCCAACGGTGGGGCGTTCCCTTTCCCAATCGCGTGATCGAACACTTCCCGTGCCCGCCTGATCACGAAAGACGGCTGGGCGACGAGTAGCGCCTCGTCGTCAGCTCGACCGAGTTCGACGCGGCGCGTTGGGGAACGTCTACCGCCCTGTCACCGCGGAATAGGCGATCGACGTCACGACGATCACGATCACGACTGACGCGACGACGTA
>JBDUEC010000156.1:0-5366 GCA_040002655.1 Rhodoglobus sp.
GGCGACAAGATCGGCATGATGTGCAAGACCCGCTACGAGTGGACGCTCATCGACTTCGCAATCTGGTTCGCCGGGGGCGTGCTCGTTCCGATCTACGAGACCTCTGCTCCCGCGCAGGTGCTCTGGAACCTGACCGACTCCGGTGCCATCGGCATCATCACGGAGACGCCCGATCACTTCGCGCGCTTCGACGAGATCCACGCGGATGTTCCGGCCGTGAAGCACACCTGGAAGATCGATCTCGGCGACCTCGACAAACTCGTCAAGAACGGCGTGAAGGTCACCGATGAGGAGATCGAGCGCCGCAGGAACCTGGCCAACGGCTCCGACCTCGCCACCCTGATCTACACCTCGGGAACGACCGGCAAGCCTAAGGGCTGCATCCTCACGCACTCCAACTTCGTTGAACTGAGCCGCAACGCCCAGAAGGCAATCCCCGAGGTCGTGAACCCGGATTCAAGCACCCTGCTGTTCATCACTATGGCCCACGTGTTCGCGCGCTTCATCGCGGTGCTCTCCGTGCACGGTGGCGTCAAGGTCGGTCACCAGCCGGACACCAAGCTGCTGCTACCCTCGATGGCGTCGTTCCGTCCCACCTTCCTGCTGGCGGTTCCGCGCGTGTTCGAGAAGGTCTACAACTCCTCGGAGCAGAAGGCAGAGTCTGGCGGTAAGGGCAACATCTTCCGCAAAGCCGCTGCCGTGGCGATCGCGCATTCCAAGGCTCTGGATGCTGGCCACGTTCCGCTCGGGCTGAAGCTGCAGTTCGCGCTCTTCGACCGGCTGGTGCTGTCCAAAATCCGCACGGCCCTCGGCGGGCGCGTCAAGTACGCAGTATCCGGGTCGGCTCCCCTCGGCCTGCGCCTCGGCCACTTCTACCGCAGCCTTGGGCTCACGATCCTGGAGGGCTACGGCCTGACCGAGACGACCGCGCCGATCTCTGTGAACATCCCATCCAACTTCAAGATCGGCAAGGTTGGCCCGCCGCTGCCCGGCGTCTCCGTGCGCATCGCCGACGACGGTGAGATCCAGGCCAAGGGCATTGACGTGTTCGCCGGCTACTGGAACAACCCGGAGGCCACCAAGGAGGCCTTCGACGGCGAGTGGTTCAAGACCGGTGACGTTGGTGTCATCGACGACGACGGGTACCTGGAGATCACGGGTCGCATCAAGGAGATCATCGCCACCGCCGGCGGTAAGAAGGTCTCCCCTGCGACCCTCGAGGACCCCATCCGGGCGAATCCGATTGTCGGACAGGTGATTGTGTGCGGCGACCAGAAGCCGTTCATCTCCGCGCTCATCACGCTCGACGACGAAATGCTCCCGGTGTGGCTGAACAACAACGGCCTTGCCGGCGACATGAGCATGGCCGACGCTGCTGCTAACCCGAAGGTCATCGCCGAGGTGCAGAAGGCAGTGGATGCCGCCAACTCGAAGGTCTCGCGTGCCGAGTCAATCCGCAAGTTCACGATCCTGACGACCGACCTCACCGAGGCGAGTGGACACCTCACGCCGAAGTTGAGCATCAAGCGCAACGTGATCCTCAAGGATTTCGCCGCACAGGTCGACGCCATGTACACCGACGCCCCCGTCACCGAGGGCACCAGCATCAGCCACTAACCGCTCACGAAACCGGGATGTGCCGACCTGCCGGTTTCGAGACGGCGCTTGGTTTCGAGACCGTCGCTCCGCTCCGCCTCAACCAGCGAGGTCGCAGGCGCGACGAGTCTCGAGCTGGTTTGAAGCGTGCCGATTTCTTGCGAGTTTCGAGAGTGCCGAGGGTCACGCTTTTCGGCCCTCGGCACTCTCGATGTCTGAGCAGGGAAATCGGTGCGTTTCGAACCAGCCCACCTAGTACCAGGCGGCGGCCCGGATCAGCCCCATGGCCTCGCGCTTGACCTCAGGCGCCAACCCCTCGATGAACAGGTGCCCGTCAAGGTGGTCAGTCTCGTGCTGCAGCGCCTGCCCCATGAGGCCGTCCCCGCTCAGCTCAACCGCGTTGCCCGCGAGATCCAGACCGGTCACCCGTGCGTACGGGTAGCGCAGGCGAGGGAAGAAGAAGCCGGGCACCGACAGGCAGCCCTCGTCGACGAGTTCGGGCTCGCCGGAGACCTCGGCGAGCACCGGGTTGATGATGTAGCCCACCTCGTCGTCGATGTTGTAGCTGAAGGCGCGCTGGCCGACACCGATCTGGTTGGCGGCAAGCCCGGCGCGACCGGGCACTCTCACGGTCTCGAGGAGGTCTTCGATGAGTCCCGCGACGCGCTGGTCGCCGGGCGCGATCGGGTCGCACACTGAGCGCAGCACCGGGTCACCGAACAGGCGGATCTGGCGAATCGTCATGGTTCACTTTCGGGGCGCGGTCGCGCCTGGTCGTGCCGGCCGGGTGGCTCAGGCAGGGCGGGCTGTGGGCAGCCCGTCGACGACGAGCGCCGCGAGGTCACGTGCGGCATCCCGCGTGATTGGCCGGAGCTCGCGGTAGTTGATGATCGAGCCGGTGGCGAGCTGCGGGTCGTAGGGAACGCGCACCACGGCCCGTACGCGGGACAGGAAGTGTGCCTCGATCTCTTCGAGGTTCACCAGGTTGGTGCCCTGGGTGCCCGTGTTGATCGCGACCACAGCGTTCTTCACCAGCTCGCCGTAGTTGTTGGCCTCGAGCCAGGTGAGGGTCTCGGAGGCGAGGCGCGCCTCGTCGACGCTACCTCCGGAGACGACCACGATGGAATCCGCTCGCTGCAGGGTCGCACGCATCACGGAATGGATGATGCCCGTGCCGCAGTCGGTGATCGCGAGCGAGTAGAACCGCGAGGCGATGTCTGCAACCACGTTGTAGTCGTTCTCGTCGAAGGCCTCGGAGAGCAGCGGATCGGTGTCGGTGGCGAGCACGTCGAGCCGGGTTTCGTCGCGGGAGATGTAGGTGGAGAACTCGCTGAATGCGGTGATCTCGGGGGCATGCACCACGACATCCCGCACAGTTGACCGGGTCTGCTTGTTCACGCGCTCGGCGAGGGTGCCGCGATCGGGGTTGGCGTCGATCGCGATGACGCGGTCTTCGCGCACATCGGCGAGGGCCATGCCCAGCAGCGTGGTGATTGTGGTCTTGCCGACCCCGCCCTTGCGGGTGAGCACGGGGACGAAACGCGTTCCGCCTTCGAACGGCTTGTCGATGCGCGCTTCGAGGGCCTTGCGCTCGCGCACCCTCCAGGAGTCGCCGATGTTCACCAGGTGCAGGGTGCCCTTGTACAGGAGTTCCGGCCAGAAGCCTTCGGGGGGCTGCCTGCGATTGCGCCCGGTGCTCTCGACGAGACGCTCGGCGGTGAGCGCGGAGGCGGGCTCTGGCGTGGCCGAAATCGTGCCGCGTACACGGTCGCGCCTACGCGGCGGCATGCTGTCCGCCGTCGGTAGGGGCGGGATCTCCGGCTCCGGCTCCACTTCGATGACGGGTTCCGTCACGTGGGGCACGACGGAGACAGACCGCGTCTGCGTGTCTGGGGCATCCAGGAACCCTGGGTCGATCGGCGCCTCGTCGATAGGGACGATGGTGGCTTCATCCGGTGCATGGTGCACGGGTGCGGGCAGCGCAACGCTGAATGTGAGGTTCTCGGGCAAAGCGGTTGCGAGCTGAGCTCCGCCTCCCCCGAGTTCGCCGACGGATCCGGTGGCCTCTGCCGGATCCTGTGCTGTTCCGTCGTGTGTGGTGCGCCTGGTAGCCAAGACACGCCCCTTTCGGTGCTGTGGACACGACAGTTTATCGTGCAGCGGGCGTGATCAGGCGGGCTCAATCTCCAGGAGCAGGTCGCCGGCATCCACCTGCTGCGTTTTCGGGATGGCGAGCCGCTTCACGGTGCCCGCCACGGAGGCCGTGATCGCGGCCTCCATCTTCATCGCCTCGATCGACGCAACACTCTGGCCGGCCTCGACCTTCGCGCCCTCCTCGACCTGCAGCGTGACCACACCCGAGAACGGAGCGGCTACGTGGCCGGGCTTGCCAGCATCCGCTTTTTCAGCGGATTTGGCGTCAACCGTGATGCTGAGATCACGCACGAAGACCGGTCGCAGCTGCCCGTTGAGGGTGGTCATGACGGTGCGGATGCCCTTGTCGTCCGCGTCGCCGATCGCCTCGAGGCCCACGTAGAGGCTCACGCCACGGCTGATCTCGAAGACGTGCTCCACGCCCTGCTGCAAGCCATACAGGTAGTCGATCGTGTCGACCACGGAGAGGTCGCCGTAGGTGTCGCGCACCTGCTCGAACAACTGGGTGGGCTGCGGGAACAACAGGCGGTTGAGCGCCGCACGACGCGCGCCAGAGTCGCCCTGCAGCGCCTTCTCGTCGTCCTTGGTGATCGGCGTCACACCGATCTTCACCGTGCGACCCTTGAGCACCTTGGTGCGGAACGGCTCCGGCCAGCCTCCCGGCAACTCGCCGAGCTCGCCGGCCATGAAGCCAACCACGGAGTCGGGAATGTCGTACTTGTCGGGGTTCTGCTCGAAGTCGGCCGGGTCGGCATCCGCTGCCGCGAGGGCGAGCGCGAGATCGCCGACCACCTTGGACGACGGGGTGACCTTCGGTGGACGACCGAGGATGCGACTCGAGGCCGCATACAGGTCCTCGATCTTCTCGAACTGGTCGGCGAGGCCGAGCGCGATCGCCTGCTGGCGCAGGTTGGAGAGTTGCCCGCCCGGAATCTCGTGCTTGTACACGCGGCCGGTCGGACCGGGCAGCCCGGACTCGAACGGCTTGTACACGTGCCGCACGGCCTCCCAGTACGGCTCGAGGTCGGATACCGCCTGCAGCGAGATTCCGGTGTCCCGTTCGGTGTGCGCGAGGGCCGCGACGAGAGCGGATGCCGACGGCTGGCTGGTGGTGCCGGCCATCGGTGCGCTGGCGACATCCACTGCGTCTGCACCGGCCCGAGAGGCCGCCAGCAGCGTGCCCAGCTGGCCGCCCGCGGTGTCATGGGTGTGCACGTGCACCGGGAGGTCGAAGCGGTCGCGCAGGGCCGTCACGAGCTTGGTGGCGGCTTCGGCGCGCAGCAGCCCCGCCATGTCCTTGATGGCGAGGATGTGCGCACCGGACTCCACGATCTGCTCCGCGAGTCGCAGGTAGTAGTCGAGGGTGTACAGGTCTTCGGCGGGGTCGAGCAGGTCGCCGGTGTAGCAGACCGCGACCTCGGCCACGGCGGTGCCGGTGGCCAGCACCGACTCGATCGCCGGCCGCATCTGCGAGACATCGTTGAGCGCATCGAAGATTCGGAAGATGTCGACGCCGCTCGATGCCGCCTCGCGCACGAACGCGTCGGTGACCTCGGTCGGATACGGCGTGTAGCCGACCGTGTTGCGGCCGCGCAGCAGCATCTGGATGGCGATGT
>JBDUEC010000157.1:0-5350 GCA_040002655.1 Rhodoglobus sp.
GTCACGAAGCCCGAAGAGATCGACCCGGCGATCAAGCTCGCGCTCGAGACCAACGATCGCCCCGTCGTGATCGATTTCGTGGTCAGCCGGGACGCCATGGTGTGGCCGATGGTGCCGCAGGGCGTCGGCAACTCGAGTGTGCAGTACGCCCGCGACCACGCCCCCGAGTGGGAAGAGGAGTAGAGCCATGAGTCACGTGCTATCCCTCCTCGTCGAGGACAAACCGGGTCTGCTGACCCGGGTCGCCGGCCTGTTCGCGCGCCGTGGGTTCAACATCGAGTCGCTCGCCGTGGGCAAGAGCGAGATCGAGGGCCTCAGCCGCATCACTGTCGTAGTGGACGTAGAGGAGCTCCCGCTCGAGCAGGTCACCAAGCAGCTCAACAAGCTGATCAACGTGATCAAGATTGTCGAACTCGACCCCGCCCAGTCCGTCACGCGCGAGCACATGCTGATCAAGGTTCGCGTCGACAACACGACCCGCTCGCAGGTGCTCGAGGCCGTGAACCTGTTCCGCGCGCGCGTCGTGGACGTGGCGACGGATGCCCTGGTGATCGAGACCACTGGCGACAGCGGCAAGATCCAGGCCTTCCTGCGCGTGCTCGAGCCCTACGGCATCAAGGAGCTCGCCCAGAGCGGACTCCTCGCCATCG
Source organism: Rhodoglobus sp. (assembly GCA_040002655.1). Lineage (GTDB taxonomy): Bacteria > Actinomycetota > Actinomycetes > Actinomycetales > Microbacteriaceae > Rhodoglobus. The sequence goes on from JBDUEC010000157.1 coordinate 651, forward strand.
GCCGCGGATCCAAGAGCATCACCGAACGAGTCTTCAAGAACTAGCACCCGCACGCCCAGCAGATCGAGTAGGCCGCTCGCGGCCGTATCGAGATCTCACCAACCAACAACAAAAGCAGAACAACGGTTTCGATACGGCCCTGGCGGGCCTACTCAACCAGCCAAACAGAAACAAGGAGAAACCCCAGTGACCGAAATCTTCTACGACAAGGACGCAGACCTGTCCCTCATCCAGGGCAAGAAGGTGGCCGTGATCGGCTACGGCTCGCAGGGCCACGCCCACGCGCTGAACCTGCGCGACTCCGGGGTCGAGGTCAAGGTCGGGCTCAAGCCCGACTCCAAGTCGGTCGCCAAGGCCACCGAGGCCGGCTTCGAGGTGCTCTCGGCCGCCGAGGCCGCGAAGTGGGCGGATGTCGTCGTGATCCTCGCGCCCGACCAGCACCAGCGCGGCCTGTTCGCCGCGGACATCAAGGACAACCTCGAGCCCGGCAATGCGATCCTCTTCGGACACGGGTTCAACATCCGCTTCGGGTACATCCAGCCGCCCGAGGGTGTCGACGTGATCATGGTCGCCCCCAAGGGACCCGGCCACACCGTGCGCCGCGAGTACGAGGCTGGCCGCGGCGTTCCCGTGATCGTCGCCGTCGAGCAGGACGCGACCGGCGGCGCCTGGGAGCTCGCCTGGAGCTACGCCAAGGGCATCGGCGGACTTCGTGCCGGCGGCATCAAGACAACCTTCACCGAAGAGACCGAGACCGACCTGTTCGGCGAGCAGGCCGTGCTCTGCGGCGGCACGTCGCAGCTGGTCATGTACGGCTTCGAGACTCTGATCGAGGCGGGCTACCAGCCGCAGATCGCTTACTTCGAAGTGCTGCACGAACTCAAGCTCATCGTGGACCTGATGTGGGAGGGCGGCATCGCCAAGCAGCGCTGGTCGGTCTCCGACACGGCCGAGTACGGCGACTACGTCTCGGGCCCGCGCGTGATCGACCCGAGCGTCAAGGAGAACATGAAGGCCGTGCTCGCCGACATCCAGTCCGGTGCGTTCGCGGCTCGCTTCATCGCCGACCAGGATGCCGGAGCCCCCGAGTTCCTCGCGCTGCGCAAGAAGGGCGCTGAGCACCCGATCGAGGCCACCGGCAAGGAGCTGCGTGCGCTCTTCGCGTGGAAGCAGCAGGACGCCGACTACGTCGACGGCTCCGCGGCGCGCTAGCGCGCCCCGCTCCGCCGTCGACGCAGCGCGCTAGCGCACCCAGTGTCGCGATGGCCGCCCCATCTTTTGGTGGGGCGGCCATCGCGTTCTGCGGGGGCTACGAACTAGTCTCGTGAGCATCACAACTACCGAGCCCGCGCACGATGAGGTCGCGGCATCCAGCAACTCGAACGGTGCGCGCCGCATCGTCGGCCTCCTGCGCCTCGCCGCGGGTGTCGGGTTACTCGCGACGATCGTGATCCAGATCGCGGATCGCGTGGTCAACAACGCATTCGACCCCTGGGAGTACTTCAGCTACTTCACCATCGAGTCGAGCCTCGGTAATATCGTGGTGTTTCTCGTGGGTGGCTGGATGGCGCTTCGTCTGACTCGCGACACGGTGCTCTACACGACGGTGCGCATGACGACGCTCGCCTATGCGATCGTCACTGCGGGCGTCTACAACCTGCTGTTGCGCAATGTGCCATACGAGGGGTTCCAGGGCCTGCAGTGGCCGAATGAGGTCATCCACGTGTGGGTGCCACTGTTCATCCTGCTCGACTGGTTGCTTTCTCCCGGTCGGCCCCCTCTTGCCTGGACGGCGTTGCGCGTCGTGATCCTCTATCCGGTCGCGTGGTGCGCCTACACCCTGGTGCGCGGCGCGATCACTGACTACTACCCCTACCCCTTCATCGACCCGGCCACGGCAGGCTGGGGGAGTGTTATCGCCTACATCGTCGGGTTGAGCGCCTTCATCGTCGGGCTGGGCGCCCTCGCCATCTGGTACAGCCGGGTGAGTGCGAGACGTGCATCACTCGGTGCCAGACTGGACGCATGACCGATCGCGGTATCGCCGTCATGACGGCTGCTGAACTCGAGCGCATCGTGGGGCTGCCTGAACCCCGCACGGCGAACAAGGCGCGCCACAGCCTGCATCCTGTCGACCGGGCGTGGCTTGCTGCGGCACCACTCGCCTTTATCGCCACGTCCGACGCCGAGGGCAACCTCGACGTGTCGCCCAAGGGTGATCCCGCCGGGTTCGTGATTGTGCTCGACGACACGACCATCGCGATTCCGGAGCGACCGGGCAATCGACGCGCAGACGGATTTCACAACATCCTTCGCAATCCTCACGTCGGCCTCCTCTTCCTCATCCCCGGGCGCGGCGACACTCTTCGCATCAACGGTCGCGCCACCATCCTGAGCGACGCGCCGTTCTTCGATGGGATGGTCGTGAAAGGCCACCGCCCCTCACTCGCGGTTGTGATCGACATCGACGAGGTGTTCTTCCACTGCTCGAAGGCGTTCCTGCGGTCGAAGGCGTGGGATCCCGAAACCTGGGCAGCGGATGCCGCGCCGCGTCGTGCCGTGATCGCCCAGGCCGTGGAGCGCCAGGGTGAGCCCCTCGAGGTGCTGGACGAGTACTACGGACCGTCGTACGGCGACCGGATCTACGGCTAGGGTGACCCCATGACCGCTGATCCCGACGAGGACGCACTGGCCTGGGCGGGCGACAGTGACCCGAGCCACGTCGAGGGACAGACGGCGACAGCGAAGAAGAAGCCGACCGGTGTGGGCAAGGTCCGCACCGTCGAGGTGCAGGAGGAGCCCAAGCCAGCGACGAGTTCCTTTGCACTCGTCACCTACGGGATTCTCGCCGGCGCCTACCTGATCTACACCCTCGGTTGGGTGATCGGCATCCAGAAGAACTCACCAACCCTCGCCGACCCGTTCGCCAACTTCATGTACCACCTCGGCGAGTACCTCGCGATCGGCAGTGCGGCGGTGTGGTTCGCCGCAGTGTTCCTGCTCACCCGCGACCGCAAACTCGTGGTGCGCCTGCTCTGGCTGGTGCTGGGGCTGCTCGTGGTCATCCCGTGGCCGTTCCTGCTCGGAGGTGTGTGACCGTGACCGACGACGCAACGACGCCCGCGAAAGTCGAGGGCATGTCGCCCATCGAAGCGGCGATCGACGACGATACGAAGAAGAGTGCTCGCGGAGGGATCGGCTGGCTGGGGCTCGCGGTGGCCATCCTGTTCGGAATCGTCTACGCCTACTTCCTGTGGGTGGCGATTTCGAACTTCGTGTCGGTGCCGGGCGAGTACCGCGCGCTCGGGTTCGACCCCGGTGCCGTGCCGGGCATCCTCGCGATCGGAATCGCGGTTCCACCCGTGGTCTTCGCGGCCGCGTTCCTGGTGGCGCGCAGGCAGAAGATCCTCGGCAAGGCCGTGGTCTTCCTGGTCGGTCTCACCGTGACGGCGGGGCTCGGTCTCAGCGTGATGGCGCTCGCGTCGGCCATCGGCCCGACCTAGGCGAGTCAGGCGATCGCGACCAGGCAGAGCGCGATCAGCCCGAGCTGGGCGAAGTAGCGCGGCCAGAACGGGAAGGCCGCGCGTCCGAATTTCTCAGGGTGCTCCGCCGCATAGGCGTTGGCGGGGAAGACTGCGATCAGAAACAGCACCAGGGCGATTCCCGCGACGAACCGCACCTGTGGAACAAGGATGCCCACCCCACCCGCCAGCTCACAGAGCCCGGTGAGCCGAACCAGCGCGATCGCACTTGGAATCCCGGCTCGCCGCAGCGCGGGTGGAATCATCGCCGCCATGGTTCGGGCTGTGCGCGGCAGGAAGTGGCTGACCCCCATGAACAGGAAGGCGGCAGCGAGCGCCACGCGCACGATCCACTGCACGATCTCAAAGGGAGTCACCCGGCAATCCTCGCACCGGCCGGATTGCCGCGTGTGACGCGACCGGCGAGGGCGGCACCTGCTCTGCACTAAAGTTGTGGGGGCCCTACTGAGCAGGCCCATCACGTTCCTGCAGCGTTCAACTCCCCGACTTAAGGATTCGATCCGTGAGCAAGCCGATCGTTCTGATCGCCGAAGAATTGTCGCCAGCAACCGTCGAGGCCCTTGGTCCCGACTTCGATGTGCGCTCAGTGGACGGCACCGATCGCGCCGCCCTCCTCGCCGCACTACCGGAGGCGAGTGCGGTGCTCGTGCGCTCCGCCACCCAGCTCGACGAAGAGGCGATCGCAGTGAGCAAGTCGCTCAAGGTGATCGCTCGCGCGGGCGTGGGCCTCGACAACGTGGACATCAAGGCGGCTACAGAGGCCGGCGTGATGGTGGTCAACGCCCCCACCTCCAACATCATCTCGGCGGCCGAGCTCACCATCGGCCACATCCTCAGCCTTGCGCGGCACATTCCCGTGGCGCACGCGAGCCTCGCGGCGGGTATCTGGGCGCGCTCCAAGTACACCGGCACCGAACTCTACGAGAAGACGGTCGGCATCATCGGCCTCGGCCGGATCGGTGCGCTCATCACCGAGCGGCTGCAGGCCTTCGGCATGAACGTCGTTGCCTACGACCCCTATGTCACCGCCGCGAGGGCCCAACAGCTCGGGGTCACATTGCTGACGCTCGAAGAGCTGCTTGCGGCGTCGGATTTCATCACCATCCACATGCCGAAGACGCCGGAGACCACGGGCATGATCGGCACCGAGCAGCTCGC
>JBDUEC010000158.1:0-5326 GCA_040002655.1 Rhodoglobus sp.
CCGGCGAGCAGCCCTTCAAGGGCGAGCAGCCGATGCAGATCGCCTACCAGCACGCCAATGACTCGGTGCCGACGCCGAGCAGCAAGAACCCCAGGGTGCCCGCAGAGCTCGACGAACTTGTTCTCTGGGCAACCGCCCGCGACCCCGAGCAGCGCCCCCGGGATGCCCGGGCAATGCTCGACCAGTTGTTCGAGACCCACAGCCAGCTCATGACGGCTCTTCCGGCCAACACGTCGAGCCAGCGGACGATGGTGATGCCGAGCGCGGCCGCGCCCGCCACCGAGGCCCTGGTGACTCCCGCGGGGAACGACGCAGAGACCCAGGTGCTCGGGGCGCGCACCCGCACTCCCTCGGCGGCCGGCGCGGTCTCGGATCGCACGTCCGCACTCACGGTGAAGACCGGCAAGCGCAGGGCGAAGGGCTGGTGGCTGTTCGCCGCGGTCATCCTGATCACCGCGATCGCGGCGACCGCGGGATGGTACTTCGGCGCAGGGCCGGGGTCGAAGACCGTCATTCCCGAATCCATCGCTGGGCTGTCGATCGCCGAGGCGACGGCTGAACTTCAGAAACTTGGCCTTGAGGTCAGTCCCACCACCGGCACGACCAGTGACCCGGTCGTCGCAGCCGGCCTGGTGGCGAACTCCGACCCGAAGATGGGGTCCGCCGTCGAGCACGGCCGCACGGTGACGTTGCTGATCTCCTCTGGTCCGAAGCCCCTCCCCGTGCCGGCGTTCGCCGGGATGTCGGAGAGCGATGCCAAAGCCGCGATCGACTCCGGTGGGTTCACCTACAAGGAATCCATTGGCCAATTCGACGCCACCGTCGCCGCTGGCACCGTGATCGATGCCCTGGCCGCTGACCAATCGAGCCTGACCGGCGTCGCAACTTATGGGGAGAAGCAACCCGTGACCCTGCTGGTTTCGGTCGGTCCGCTCCCCGACATCGCAGGCATGTCGGTCGCCGACGCGACGAAGGCCATCACCGACGCCAAACTCGAAGCCGGCGCCGTCAACGAGGCAGAGTTCAGTGACACGGTGCCCCAGGGTTCGGCGCTGCACGTGCAGCCACAGGGCGATGCCACCGTTGTGCGCGTAGGAGACACCGTCGACATCGTGACCTCAAAGGGCGTCGAGCAGATCCCGGTGCCCGACGTTGTCGGTATGTCGTGGGCCGATGCCAAGCAGCCGCTTCTGGATGCGGGCTTCAAGCTCGACTACAACATCTTCGCCGACGCGGCCCCCAACCTGTTCTTCGTCACCAAGACGACTCCCGGCGCGGGGGAGAACGCGCCCAAGGGCAGCACGATCAAGGTCAACTTCAGCTCGTAGCTGCTCCGCACCATCAGTTGCGCGTGAACTCCATGATCCAGTTGGTCTCCCACGTCGCGCCCCCGTCGGCCGAGAACTCCTGCTCCCAACGCGCCGATGTCGGCGTGATCTCCGACCAGATGAAATGTGCCTTGATGGGACGCCCCTCGTGCGTGTCGTCTCCGTAGAAGTCACCGCGACCGTTGGCGAAGGTGCCGACCACGGGCGGGAACAGCCGGCCCGTCTTGCTGTCTGCCCAGTAGATCGACCACTCGCCGCTCTGTTGGTCTTTCACACGGATGGTCGCCCCAGCGAATCCCTCGCTCGGGCAGTCGATCTCGTCGACGTTACCGACACCGCCGAGCAGCGGCCGGGCCCACGACGTGGCGTCGAAGGTGTACCAGTCGTCGCTGCCAACGAACAGCTTGCGGAGTCGGGTGTTTGCCACGGTCCACTCGCCGTAGATGAAATCGAAGTCGCTCATGAAGCGAGCTTGGCTCACGCCACTGACACCGGCATCCGCACCGGCATCCGTTAGAAGGCGGCGAGCTCCTCTGCGACCAGGAACGCCAGCTCGAGCGACTGCATGTGGTTGAGGCGCGGGTCGCACAGCGACTCGTAGCGGGTGGCGAGGGTGGCCTCGTCGATCTGCTCCGAGCCGCCGAGGCACTCCGTGACGTCGTCACCGGTGAGTTCGATGTGGATGCCGCCCGGGTAGGTGCCCACGGCACGGTGCGATTCGAAGAATCCCTTGACCTCGTCCACGACGTCGTCGAACCGACGCGTCTTGTACCCGTTCGGAGTCGTCAGGCCGTTGCCGTGCATCGGGTCGGAGACCCAGAGCGGCGTGGCATCCATTCCCTTGATCGCCTCGAGCAGCGGCGGCAGCGCGTCGCGCACCTTGCCGGCGCCCATGCGCGTGATGAACGTGAGGCGCCCCGGTTCGCGGTTGGGGTCGAGCTTGTCGATCAGGCGCTCCATGTCGTCTGCACTGGTCGACGGCCCGAGCTTCACACCAATCGGATTGCGCACCCGCGAGAAGTAGTCGACGTGTGCGCCATCGAGATCGCGGGTTCGCTCCCCGATCCAGAGGAAGTGCGCGCTCGTGTTGTACGGCGTGCCGGTGCGCGAGTCGATGCGCGTCATCGGACGCTCGTAGTCCATGAGCAGGCCCTCGTGGCTGGAGTAGAACTCGACGCGCTTGAGCTCGTCGAAGTCGGCGCCGGCCGCCTCCATGAAGCGCACCGCCTTGTCGATCTCGTTGGCGAGGCGCTCGTACATATGGTTCGCCGGGTTCGTGGCGAAGCCCTTGTTCCAGCTGTGCACCTGGCGCAGGTCGGCGAAACCACCCTGGGTGAATGCGCGCACCAGGTTCAGGGTCGACGCGGCGGTGTGGTATCCCTCCACCAGGCGGGCGGGGTCCGCTCGGCGCGACTCCGGTGTGAAGTCGTATCCGTTCACGATGTCACCGCGGTAGGCGGGCAGGGTCACGTCGCCGCGGGTCTCGGTGTCGCTGGAGCGGGGCTTGGCGAACTGGCCGGCCATCCGCCCCATCTTGACGATCGGCTTGGAGGCGCCGTAAGTGAGCACGACGGCCATCTGCAGGATGGTCTTGACCCGGTCGCGGATGTTCTGGGCGGTCGCCCCGGCGAAGGTCTCCGCGCAGTCGCCGCCCTGCAGCAGGAACGCCTCGCCGCGCGCGGCCTTCGCCAGGCGGTCGCGCAGCACGTCGGCCTCGCCGGCGAAGATGAGCGGCGGAAGTGTGGCGATCTTGGCGGATGCTTCGCCGACCGCGCCGGCATCCGGCCACTCCGGCTGCTGCTTGATGTCGAGCGTGCGCCAATAGTCCAACCCGGCGATCACTGAGGGATCAGCGAGAACTACGGGCTCGGACGGGTCGACCACGGGAGGATTTCCTTAGCTGCGAAAAGGGCGAAAGGGGCGATGGCCCCGACTAACCAGCCTATCGGCTCAGGCTGCCGCGCTTCTCTTTCACGGAGGAGGCGTAGACGTCCACGTACTCCTGGCCGCTGATGCGGTTGAGCTCGTACATGATCTCGTCGGTCACGGAGCGCAGGATGAAGCGGTCGCTCTCCATTCCCTCGAACCGCGAGAAGTCCAGCGGTTCGCCGATCACGACGCCGATGCGGCGTACCTTCGGGAGCTTGCTGCCGATCGGCATCACCTTCTCGGTATCGATCATGGCGATCGGGACCACCGGAACGTGACCCTCGAGGATCATGCGGGCTACTCCAGTGCGTCCGCGGTACATCTTGCCGTCTGGGCTCCTGGTGCCCTCCGGGTAGATGCCGAGAACCTCGCCGCGCGCGAGCACGGCGAGCCCCGTGTTCAGTGAGGCCTCCGAGGCCTTTCCGCCCGAACGGTCGATCGGCAGCATGCCCGTGCCGAGCAGGAAGTTCTTGGTGATCCAGTTCTTGAACCCGCGTCCGGTGAAGTAGTCACTCTTGGCGAGGAAGGAGATCTTGCGATCGATCAGCAGCGGCAGGAACACCGAGTCGATGAAGGAGAGGTGATTGCTCGCCAGAATCACGCCGCCGGTGCGCGGAATGTTGTCGAGACCGGTGACCCACGGCCGGAAGACGGTCTTGAGGATCGGACCTGCGACCAGATTCTTCATGAACCAGTAGAACATCGCTACTCGCTTTCAGGGGAAGACGACAACTCTACGCCGGGCACCGCTCACTTGGCGATGAGGTGGATGCGAGCGAGGTCTGCTGCTCCGACCACCCCGGCGTTGTTCACAAGTTCGGCGATCACGAAGTCGGGCTCGGGGTGGTAGCCCTTGGCCGGTTGGTTCTGCCGGAACGATTCACGGATCGGATCGAGCAGCAGCTCCCCCGCGATCGAGACGCCGCCGCCGAACACGAATACCTGCGGGTCGAGCACAGCGCCGAGCGACGCGCAGGCCTGCCCGAGCCAGTGTCCGAGTTGCCTGAGCGCGTGGATGGCACCGGGATCGTCGGCCTGGATCAGCTGGGAGACGATGTCGCCGGTGAGCTTCTTGTTCGCCTTGCGGGCGTCGGCCAGCGCGAGGCCGATTCCGCCGACATCCGCGATCTCGTTCGCCATGCGCAGCAGAGCGCGTCCGGAGCCGTACTGCTCGATGCACCCGTGCGCCCCACAGCCGCAGGGCAGCCCGTCGGGCACGATGCGGATGTGGCCGAGCTCTGCGCCTGCGCCGAAGCCGCCACGGAACAGCTGGCCACCACTCACGATGGCGCCGCCCACGCCGGTGCCGATCGTGAGCATGGTCATGTCGTTGCGGTCGCGACCTGCACCGAAGCGGTACTCGGCCCAGCCGGCCGCGTTCGCGTCGTTGTCGATGGTGATCGCCAGGTCGAGGCGCTCCTCAAGGCGAGCGCGCAGCGGCTCGTTCCGCCAGCTGATGTTGGGCGTGTAGTACACGGTCGACTGGGTCACGTCAATGAAGCCAGGAGCGGCCACGCCTGCGGCCGGGATGTCGCGCCCGTCAGACAGGCGCTCGATCATCGCGACCACGGCATCCACTATCGCCTCGGAGTCACCGGCGTCTGTGGCCACCCTGTCCTCTGCGACGATCTCGCCGAGTTCCGTCACTACGGCCCCGGCGATCTTCGTTCCGCCGATGTCGATACCAATCGTCTGCACGAGGTTCGAGTTTAGTGATGACCCGGTGGGGCTCCGGCCCCGTCTGGGTGCCTGAGCGCTACGAAAGATAGAGTAGACAGTCACATCAGGTACCGAAGGAGCTGCCGTGAAAGAGTACGACGTCCCCGCGATTGTCCCGGCCGACCCGAGCGCCAACACGACCGATCTGCTGATCGATCGTGTGAAGGCCACCCCGGATCTCGCGCTGTTCGCGCTGCCTACCGCAGAAGGTGGGTGGACGGACGTCACCTCGACAGAGTTCCTCGCCCAGGTCAGGGCACTGGCCAAGGGTTTCGTCGCTGCCGGCCTCGAGCCAGGCGACAAGATCGGCATGATGTGCAAGACCCGCTACGAGTGGACGCTCATCGACT
>JBDUEC010000159.1:0-5227 GCA_040002655.1 Rhodoglobus sp.
TCACCAGGTACTTGATCGCGTCCTTGGAGGTGCGGATGCCGCCGGCCGGCTTCACACCGATCTTCTCTGTGGTCAGGCGGTACCAGTCACGCACCACCTCAAGCATCAGCAGTGTGACGGGCAGCGTCGCCGCCGGAGCCACCTTGCCTGTTGACGTCTTGATGAAGTCGCCGCCGGCCAGGATCGCGAGCCAGGATGCCCTGCGCACGTTGTCGTAGGTGTTCAGTTCGCCCGTCTCCAAGATCACCTTGAGGTGTGCGTAGGTGCCGTCCTCGCGACGGCAGGCCTCCTTCACCGCGACGATCTGGTCGAACACGAGTCCGTATCGCCCGGAGAGAAACGCGCCTCGGTCGATGACCATGTCGATCTCGTCCGCGCCGTTGGCCACGGCATCCAGCGTGTCGGCGAGCTTGACCGGCAGGGATGCCCGGCCGCTCGGGAACGCGGTGGCGACGGCAGCAACGTTGATCCCTTGGTCGGTGCCAGCGGACCAGGCCGACCCGAGTGCGTCGACGGCGTACGGCACCATGTCGCCGTACACGCAGACGGCGGCGACCCGGGGTGTCGTGGCATCCGCAGGGTCCGGTGTCATCGCCTTGGCGACCAGGGACCGGACCTTGCCCGGGGTGTCAGCACCCTCGAGCGTGGTCAGGTCGATGAGTTCGATGATGCGGTCGAGTGCCCAGGCCTTCGAGGTGGTCTTGATCGAGCGAGTGCCGAGGCCTGCCGCACGCTGCTCGAGCCCCACGGCGTCGACGCCGGGCAGCCCTTCAAGGTGAAGCCTGAGGCTCTTCTCGGTGAGATCGCCACCGATCAGGCGCACGGCGCGTTCCGCCGGTGCCAAGGCCGTGTGCCGCTCGACGAGCGGCTGCGTTGCAGTCATCATTCGATTCTACTGAGGGCGAGCCTACCGAGGGGCGATGGAGCGCGACCCTTCGCGGTAGACGTAGAACACCCAGAGCACGATCAGAACGAACAGCAGGGAGAGCACGACGAGAGCCACCCAATTGTGGTCAATTGCCAACACGATGGCGGCACTGAGCACGGCAATCGCGCTGCCCGAGATCTTCGCGCCCATCTTCAGCCGCAGCGCGTGCACAGCCCTGCGGTCTTCAGCCTTCGGTCGGCGCACGAGGTGGTCGGCGATGCCATCCACTGCGGCGAACATGGCGGCGGCGTAGGTGAGCGCGCAGCCGAGCATGCCCCACGGATTGATGCCGAGCGACGGGTCAACGGCGGCAATCAGTTGTGAAACTACGTCAGTCATGCCCCGAATCTAGAGCATGCCCACTAGGCAGTCGAGTCGCCGACTTCGTCGAGGTGCTGCGACCAGGACTCCCGGCGGTCCCTGTCCCAGTTCTTCCAGTCCACCGGATGCCCGCGCAGCAGGTCCTCCAGCTGGTCGAGATCGGTCAGCCAGTAGGCCCGCACGCTCCGGGAGAACGCCGGCTCGATCGGAGTCGTCACCGTGAGGCGGAGCGCGGTGCTCCTGCCCCTGGTTCCGCCGGGCAGGTCGCCGAGATCGAAGGCCAGGATGCCGGCATTGGATGTCGCAACAACCAGGCGCGCGGGCGGGTCGAGCTCGGTGATCGAGCCGGACGTCGCGGGGAATGGATCTGGGTGCATCCACTCAAGGTCGTACTGCCCACCCACCCGTGGGTCGATCTGAGCTTCGGCAAGCCAACCGGAGACGAGCTCGGGATCGAGGAGCGCATCCCAGACAATCTCCCTGGGCAGGTCGATGACCCTCTCGAATACCAGTACGGCGCCTCGCACGAGCACAGTGTACGACCGACCACCGCGCGCCAGCCGAGGGCGCGCGCGCCCGGTAGCCTATGGGCGTGACCAGCTACGCCCTCGCCGTTGACCTCGGCGGCACGAAGATCGAAGCGGCCCTCGTCGACCCGGAGGGCGCCCTGCTCGCCGGCAGTCGCTTCCGTGCGCCAACCGGCAGGGAACGCAGTTCAGACGCTCTCGCCGAGAGCGCCACCACGGTTGTCACCGGCGCACTCGGCGCCCTGCCCGCCGACTCCGAGCTGATCGGGGTTGGCATCGGCTCCGCGGGCCCGATCGACGTCTCGCTCGGCCGGGTCTCCCCGCTCAACCTGCCGAATTGGCGTGGCTTCCCCCTGCGCGACCTGGTCAGCTCACTCGTGCCAGACGTGCCCGTGACGCTCCGCATCGACGGCGTCTGCATCGCCCTGGCCGAGCACTGGCTGGGGGCGGCGGTGGGCGAATCCAATTTCATGGGCATGGTCGTCTCGACCGGAATCGGCGGTGGACTGATCCTGGGCAACCGCGCGTTGGCCGGACCCACCGGAAATGCTGGCCACATCGGCCACGTCGAGGTCGGCGGCTTCGACGACGTGTGCGACTGCGGAGGTATTGGCTGCGTCGAGGGTATCGCGTCGGGGCCAAAGACCACGGCCTGGGCACAGCGGCAGGGCTGGACCGGGTCCACTGGAGAGGACCTCGCCGCGAGCTACGCGGCCGGTGACGAGATCGCGATCGCGGCCGTGAAGCGCGCCGGCCGGGCGATCGGACAGGCGATCGCATCCGCTACGGCTCTCGTCGACCTCGACCTGGTCGCGATCGGCGGCGGGTTCTCCCACGTCACGCCGGACCTCTTCGAGTACATCCGCGAGGCGATCGCCGGGCGCGTGAAGTTCGACTTCGTGACCAAGGTGCGCGTGGTGCCCTCCGGCCTTTCGGGCGAGGGTCCGCTCATCGGGGCGGCCGCACTCGTGCACCGATCTGAGCTGGTTCCGTAGATCGGTAATCAGCCCGACTTCAGCTGGTCTTCGAGAAAGACCGGCTTGCTGAGCACCAGGCCGGCGACGACGGAAATGACGCTGGTCACCAGCAGGAAGATGAGCGCAGCGGTCCATCCGCCGGTGGCGTCGTGCAGGATGCCCACCACGAGTGGTCCGGTCGCTCCGAGCGCGTAGCCCACGCTCTGCACGAAGCCGCTCAGCGCGATCGAGGCCTGCGGGCTCCTGGTGCGAATGTTGATCAGCACCAGGGCGAGAGGGAACAGCAGGGTGCCAGCCCCGGCCAGCGCGACCCACAGGATGGTTCCGGTGGCAGGCACGATCAACAGCCCGACGTAGCCGACCACGAAGCACCCCACGGCCACGTAGACGATGATTCCGACGTTGCGCAGGCGGATGGCGAGGATCGGCACGATGAGTCCGGCCGGGAGCCCGATCAGCCCGTAGAGCGACAGCAGAGCGCCCGCCGACACAGCATCCAGCCCCGCGGTCTGGGCGAGGATCTCCGGCAGCCAGGCGAACATCGCGTAGGCGCTGAGGGCCGAGACGGCGAAGATCGTCGCGAGCGCCCACGCCACCGGTGATCGCCACAGGCCGCGCACGATGGCCGGAGGGGCCACCGCGAGTTCCGGGGTCTCATCGGTGCCCGCTGCGCCCTTCGCATCGCGTCGGTGCTGCAGCTTGACGACGAGCCACGGGATGACGGCCGCAACCGCGAAGAACGCCCACACTCCCAGCGACACCCGCCACCCTGACCCGGCCGCCAGCGGTGCGGCCACGATCGCCGGAACCGCGGTGCTGAAGGACAGCAGGGTCACGTACGAGGTCGTGACCAACCCGATCCGGTCGGGGAAGTACCGCTTGACCGCCGGAGGGAGCAGCACGTTGCCGAAGCCCATGCCTGCGAGAACGATCACGCTGCCGGCCAGGAGCATCGGGTACGACCCGGAAAAGGCACGACCGAGGTGACCGACGAGCATCGCCGCGGACGCGATGAGCAGCGCCGTCTCGAGCCCGATCCGGTGGGCGACCCGTGGCGCAAGCACTCCGCTGATCGCGAAGGCGATCGGCGGCAGGGCGCCGAGTAGCCCCAACGACACGCTGTCGAGCGGGATGTCCTTCGCGATATCGGCGGTGATCGGCGAGATGGCGGCCACCGCGGTGCGCAGGTTGAGTGCGACGAGCAGGATGCCGAGGAGAGCCGCCGTGCGCCCGGCCCAGATCGGGAGCGGGCGGGTTTCGATCACCGACACAGTCTAGGTTCGGCGGCGCCACCAACCGTTCATCGGCCGCCGAGCGACGCGGGCATACGATGGATTCCACTCGGCCGCTTGGGCCGGACAGGACCGGCGGGAGTCACCATGGCGGAAAAAGAAGGATTCGACCTCGGCAGCATCGGCGACGTTGTCGGTGGCCTCATCGGCGGCAAGGGTGTCGACATCGCGAAGCTCGAGCCGATCTGGGAGAGCGTCCAGCCGACCCTCAAGGGGCTGGACACCGACTCCATCCTCGACAACGTCGCGAAGTGGGCCGAGGAACTCGATCTGCCCCTCATCAAGAACATCCCGGACAGCGTGATCGAGAACCTCAAGAACGGCGTGAAGGTTCCGCTCAACAAGCTCATCAAGGGCTGATGCCCGCGCCGGTGGCCGCGCGAGGCGCGGAATGAGTGACCTGGGCAAATACCTGCCGCTCAGCCAGCACGCGGCCACCGACGAGAGCGCCGTGACCGGCAATTGGGCGGAGCTCACCGGGCAGACCCTGGTGCGCCTGGCGGACCTGCTCGACGCGCTCGGCACGACAGCACTCGACCGGCCGGCGATGAGAGCGGGCAGCACGATCGGTGATGTTGCACGCGAACTGTTCGCGCCATCCCGGCGAGATCGCCTGCGCCGAGCTGCCACGCTCGGCATCGCGCAGCGACGCAGCGTCGCCGCGCCCGTCGATGACAGTTGTGTCGCGGCGCGCGTGCGCGAACTCGCGGTCGCGGCGTCCGGTCCCGGAGCGAAGCGCTCTGTGCACGACCTGTCGATCGCGGTGGTCACCGCGTATGACATCGCGACCGCGAGTCAGTCCCCAATGGCGCTGAACGCGACCGCCTCCGGTGCGGTGGCGCTCGCGCGCAGTTTGTCGGCCCCACTCGAGATCCGCGCTGTGCTGCGCGACCGCACACTCGCTCCGACGGACGCCGACTGGCGACTCGGTCGCGGGCCGGAGATCAGCGGCACCGCGGCGGCGATCGTGCTCTTCCTGTTCGGCCGGGCGGGCTTCCCGGCCCCCGCCGACACGGCCCAGGACGGTTAGGCTGCGGCGTTCGCGAGAATCTCGCGAATCCGCAACTCGTCGAGGTTCATCTGCTTCATCAGGGACTCCATGCCGTCGAACTTGTGCATGGGCCTGATGTAGTCAACGAAGGCCACTTCGACCGTCTTGTCGTAGAGGTCGAGCTTCTGGTC
>JBDUEC010000160.1:0-5220 GCA_040002655.1 Rhodoglobus sp.
CCGGCCTATGCCGCCTCCAAGCACGCCGTCGCCGGTCTCACCAAGGCGCTCGCCAACGAGTGGGCCGCGTCCGGGGTGACCGTGAATGCGATCGCACCCGGTTACATGGAGACCGACAACACCGCGGCGATTCGTGCCGACGTCGAGCGCGAACGGGCCATCCTGGCGCGCATCCCCGCCGCCCGGTGGGGCACGCCCGGTGACATCCAGGGCGCCTTCATCTTTCTCGCGTCAGACGCCGCGGCCTACGTCACCGGTGCTGTGCTGCCGGTCGACGGCGGCTGGCTCGTGCGCTGATGCCCAACCCCGCGAAAGGGACACCACCGATGGAACAGCGATACGCGACCAACCCCGCCCAGGTGCCGGGGATGACGACGGCAGAACTGCGCGCACAGTACCTGGTGCCCGACCTGTTCGTGCCCGGCGAGATCCGGGTCGTCTACACCCATCACGATCGCATCGTGCTGGGCGGAGCCACTCCGGCCGGTGGGCAGCTGTCGCTGCCCGGTTACCCGGAGATCCGCAGCGACTACTTCCTCGAGCACCGCGAACTCGGCATCATCAACGTCGGTGGCGCGGGTACCGTCTCGGCCGACGGCGAGGTCTACACCCTCGTGCCCGGCGCCTGTCTCTATCTCGGTCGCGGCATCCGGGACATCGTGTTCGCGGATGCCGACAGCACGTCGGGCGCGCAGTTCTACCTGTTCTCCGCGCCGGCCCACACCTCCTACCCGGCCGCCCTCGTCGCGCCGGGTGAGGGAACGGTGCGTGAACTCGGCGACCAGCTCACCTCGAATCGGCGCACGCTCAACCAGTACATTCACGAGAACGGCGTGAAGTCCTGCCAGATCGTGATGGGTGTCACCCAACTGCACCCGGGTTCGATGTGGAACACCCTGCCCGCGCACACCCACGACCGGCGAACCGAGTGCTACCTGTATTTCGACCTGCCGGAAGAGGCACGTGTGGTCCACCTGCTCGGCGAACGAAACGAGACCCGCCACCTGGTCGTCGCCGACCGCCAGGCGATCATCTCGCCGAGTTGGTCGTTGCACTCGGGCGTTGGAACAGAGGCATACTCGTTCGTCTGGGCGATGGCCGGTGAGAACCAGACCTTCGACGACATGGACCCTGCGCCCATCGCCACGCTTCAGTGACGACCCGCCTCGCGTTGCTCTCGGCTGAGGGCACCGTGGCCGCCCCCCGGCACCGCTCGGGTGGAACCGGATGCCGAGGAGGGCGACGCAGGTCAGTCTGCCTGGGCTGCTTCGGCCACCTTCGCGGTGTCGACGAACTGTTCGAAGCGAACGATCAAGCCACCGCGAACGACGAAGGAGTGAGCGACCCGAGCATTCAGTCTCTTGCCGGTGGTGCGGTGGGTGGCGGTGTATCGGGCCAGGACCACAACGTTCTCCCCTTCGACGACGTAGGCGTCATCGTGGGCGGCCCAGCCGTCCCAGTCGCGGCCGAGGACCTCCATGACAGCGGAGGTCACGCCCTCGGGTGTGCGATAGGTGCCGGCCAGTGGGAAGCCGGCCATCTCGGTCCACTCGACATCGGGTGCCAGGGTGGCGCGCAGCGCTTCCAGGTCGCCCGCCGCGGACGCGATGTACTGTCGGCGCACCACGTCGCGGGGCGCGGAGGATGAGGCGAACTCGGTGCTGTCGTTCAGCCCCATGTCATCTCGCCCTTAGCGACCTTCGGCCCGATTGTCGCGGCGATCAGCATGCCGGACGCGGGGTAGGCCTCAACCAGTGCTGCCGTGGTGGCCGCTCCGTCAGCGGATGCCGCGAGGACCTGCTCGAACTTCTGCAGGTACGCGCGGGTGTACTCGAGCGCGCTCGCGTCGTTGGCGGAATCTGGGAGGCGGTGACCGGCGATCACGACGGCCGGGTCGAGCGCGAGCATCTCGTCGAGAAGGGCAATCCAGGCTGCACGCTTCTCGGGGGTCGCGGTGTCGGCCGTCCAGACGTGCTCCTGCTGGAACACGAGAACGCCGCCGAGGATGGTGCGATCCGCGGCGTTCCAGAGGTAGCCACGATCCGGGAGAATCTCGGATCCGCTCTTGAGCTCGAGGCGCTGGCCGTCGACCTCCAGGAAGTTCTCGGTGAGCGGGGTGAGTGCGACCAGCCGGGTGGGCAGGTTCGCGCCGAGGGCCGCCCACGCTGTGAGCTTGCCGTCGAACGAGGAGTTGATGTGGTCGATCACGATCGGGGTCGCAACGAGCACGGCATCGGGGAACGCGTCGGCGACGACTTCGAGTCCGAAGTAGAAGTCTGGGTCAGCGTGGCTGACGAACACGGTCGTCAGGGTCTTGCCGGAGTCGAGGATCGCCGCGACCAGGCGGTGCCCGTCGGCGCGAGTGAAGCCGGCATCTACCAGCAGCGCTTCGGAGTCGCCCGTGACGAGCACTGCGGACTTGTTCGGCGAACCGACGGGAAAGTCGAGGTCGAAGACCTCGTAGTTGAGCGACATGGCATGTCCTTCCTGTGAGCCTCGACCTAGGTCGGGACCGGCGGCGCGATTCGCCGCACAGGAGACACAACAATAGCTGACTAGTCAGCTATTCCCGTGAATCGAGAACTACGGCATGGTGGGCAGCGACCTGGCCGCGTTCTTGCTCAGTGTCTTGATCGCCTCGGCAAAGACCGGCGCCTGGTCCGTCGGCAACACGTCGACGAGATAGCGCTCGATGTTGCGTGCGTGCGCACTGCTCGCCTGCACGAGCAGCTCTTCACCGGCCGGGGTGAGACGCACGATCTGCACGCGGGCGTCTACGGTCGAGGTCTGTCGCTGGATGAGCCCCTCCTCCGAAGCGCGCTGCACCAGGCGGGTTGCCCCACCAGAGGTCAGCACTCGGGCCTGCGCTATCTCGCGCACGGCGACTCCCTCCTCACCCGCACGGCCGACAACCAGCAGGAGCTCGAACAAGGAGTGGGAGACACCGAACTCCTCTTCCAGCGCGATGTACTCCAGGCGATTCGCGGCCCCGAGCAGGCGTCCGAAGACCAGGATGCGGGGGTCGTTCGCGGCTTCGCGAGCGCTGGAGAACGGCTGGTTCACGATTCCCAGCGTATCGATTGCGATCGCGGCTCTACGGTCGAGGCCTGCGCCGCCCGGCCAATCCCGCGAAAACTGCAAAGAGCAACGGCAACCCGGACGCGGCCATGAGCACCGTGCCGAGCACGGCATTGTCAGCGCGCAGCAGGATGCCACCGATCAGCAGCGCGCCGAAAATCACGGCCGCGATTATCTGCCGTGCCGCCCGTTCCAGCCTGTCGAGGCGCAGATCCAGCGCGGGGGTCTGGACAGTGAGTCGGCCATCCTCGATCCGTGTGGTGAGCTCGTCGAGCCGCTGAGGCAGGCGAGCGAGAGTGCTCGCCGTCGACACCACCTGCTTGGCGAGGTCCTGCAGCACATTGCCCGTCTCGGCCCGGATCAGCTTGGCCGAGTATGGCTCGACGGCGTCCCAGATGTTGAACGCGGGGTCGAGCGAGCTGCACATGCCCGAGGTCAACGACATGGCGCGGATGATCAGCAGGAAGTTCTCCGGAAGCTGGAACGGCAGTGTGCGCATGACGTCGCTGAACTCGGTGGCGAACGCGCGGAACTCCCGAGGGTCGACGTTCTGCAGTTCGGCGAATCCCATGCCCCCAAAGCGCGCGAACAGCTTGGTCATGGCGCGCTCGAGCTCCGCCGTGTCTGCTGACGGCAGCAACACTCCCACGCCGCGGATGCCGTCCACCATTCCCTTACCGTCACGGGAGGCCGCGGCGATAAGAAGCCGGCGAAGACCACCGCGCAGTGCGTCGGGAACCTCGCCCATCATCCCGAAGTCGATGAAAGTGAAGTTCCACGGGCGCCCCTCGCCGCTGAGCGGGGTGACAAAGATGTTGCCGGGGTGTGGGTCGGCGTGGAAGTGGCCGTTGACGAAGAGCTGGTCGAACATGACCGCGGCAAACTCGGTGGCGACCTCCGCCGGGTCGATGCCTGCCGCTCTCAGGCCGGCGACGTCGTTGATCTTGATCGCGGTGACATCCTGCATGGTCAGCACGCGCCGGGTCGTGCGCTCCCAGACCAACTCGGGCACGGTGACCCTGGGGTCGTTCGCGAAGTCCTGCGCGAAACGCTCGGCACTGGCCGCCTCGTGCAGGTAGTCGATCTCCTGCAGGCTGGTGAAGCCGAACTCTTCGACGAGAGCCGGCACGTCCACCCGGTCCGACACGAGACGAATACGACTGAGCCAGCCGGCGACCCGGCGCAGGGCCTTGAGGTCGATGTCCACGATCGAGCGGATGCCCGGCCGCTGGATCTTCACGACGACCTCCAGCAGCCCGGTCTCGGCGGCATCCACCTCCGAGAGGCGTGCGCGGTGGACCTGGCCGAGGGATGCCGCCGCCACCGCCACCGGATCGACGTACGAGAACGCGCGGTCGAGTGCCACTCCCAGCTCCGCTTCGGCGAGTGCTTGGATGTGCGGGAACGGCACCGGCGGCACCTCGTCTTGCAGCCCCTCGAGCTCTTTCGTGATCTCCGGCGGCAGCACGTCGAGCCTCGAGGACATGAACTGGCCGACCTTGATCATGAGCCCGCCCAGGTCGACCGCGAGCAGGTGGAAGCGCTGGGCGATGCGCTGCAGGCGCGCCGACCGGCCACGTGCAGCGAGTCGGGCGAGGCCGATCCGAGGCAGGACGAGTTCGTACCACCAGGTCTGCACCAGGTAGCGCGCGGCGAACCGCAGGATTCTGCGGTAGCGGGCGCGCATGCCTGTGGCAGTGCCGACGTCGGTCATCTCATCCTTCTACGCCGACGGGTGCCGGCACGCGGTCAGTCCTGGGCGAGGATGGAGTAGAGCTTACGACGTGCCTCGTCGAGTACGGCCACGGCATGGGTCACCTGCTCGGGGCTGCCGGTGCGCCCGACCTGCGCGACCGCCTGGGCCAGGTCAATCCCTGCCTTCGGCAGAGCCCCGCCATGAGCGCCTTCTCTGGCGCCCTGCCCGGCCCACGGCGCGGGGCGATCGGGTGCGGCATCCGCTGCCTTGCGTCCCGCATCGGTGAGGGAATAGGTCTTGCGACCGTTGGACTCCTCGGCGCTGATCACGCCTTCGTCGGCGAGCAGCTGCAGGGTCGGATAGACCGAACCCGGGCTCGGCTTCCACGAGCCGCCGCTGCGTTCCTCGATCTCCTGGATGATCTGGTAGCCGTGCATCGGCTTCTC
>JBDUEC010000161.1:0-5212 GCA_040002655.1 Rhodoglobus sp.
GGCCCGGGGTCGCCGACGACGATGTCGAGGGGAAGCTGGCTGAGCTGGCGACGGAACTGTTTCGCGAGTCCGTCGGCGGTCATGCGCCCGCTGTGCTCCGACCACAGCCACTCGGCGTAACAGGCGAAGCCCTCGTTGAGCCAGATGTGCTGCCAGCTGGCGAGGCCGACGCTGTTGCCGAACCACTGGTGGGCGAGCTCGTGGGCGACGAGGCGCTCCGCAACCCCGTGCCCGTTGGCGTGATTGGCGCCGAAGATCGCGAGGGCCTGCGCCTCTAGGGGAATCTCGAGGTCATCCGCTGTCACGACCACCGTGTAGCCGTCGAACGGGTAGGGCCCGAACCGGCCCTCGAACAGGGCGAGCATGTCGCCCACCCGTGAGAAGTCGGTGAGCACTCGAGTCTCGATCGGCTTCGGGTAGGCGAGTACCCCTGGCGTTCCGGCGAAGTCCACCGGCATGCGCGTGTAGCGGCCGACCTGCACGGTCGCGAGGTAGGTCGCGGTCGGTTGGGACTGCTCGTAGTGCCAGTGCGTGACGCCAGACACGGTCTTCTGCTCGGTGAGCACGCCGTTGCAGACCACGGTGTACGCCTGCTCTGCAGAGAAGCGGATGCTGTACGCGGCCTTGTCCGACGGGTGATCGTTGCAGGGGAACCAGGTCGGCGCCCCGGAGGGCTGCGCGGCGACGAGCACACCGTCGTCCAGCTCCTCCCAGCCGACGGCACCCCACGGGCTGGTGCGAGGGCCGGGCGTACCGGAGTACTCGATCGTGATCGCGAACGCGGTGTCCGTGGCGATGGCGGTCGCGGGCACGATCGTGAGCTTGTGCGGGGTCTGGGTGTAGCGCGCGCCGCGATGGCCGTGCAGGCGCACGCGGGTCACGCGCAGGCGCGACAGGTCGAGCGTGAACTTCTCGAGCACCTGGGTGCTGGTCGCGTGGATGGTCGCGCTGCCGTCGAGGCGGTTGGTCACGACCCGGTAGCGCAGGTCCAGCTCATAGCGGTCGACGCCGTAGCCGCCGTTGCCGCTCGCCGGGAGGTAGGAGTCGCCTGCCGTGCGTGCGCCGACCCGCGCGGTCACTGGGCGTTCGCGTGGTAGTCCGCGAACGTCACCTCGCGCCACGGGCCGATCGGGTTTCCGCTCCAACGGCTGCCGACGGGAACGAGCTCGCCGCGCATCACGAGCGATGCCGGGCCCACCGTGCCGTGCGCGCCTATCCTGGCGGCGGGCAGCACGACGCTGTGCGGCCCGAGGGTCGCACCGGCGTCGAGTGTCACGGAGTCCATGCTCATGATTCGATCATGGAACAGGTGGGTTTGCACCACACAGCCGCGATTCACCGTCGAACCGTCGCCCAGGGTCACCAGATCGGCCTCTGGCAGCCAGTAGGTGTCGCACCAGACTCCGCGGCCGATCTTCGCCCCGAGACTGCGCAGCCACCACACCAGCGCGGGCGTGCCGGCGGCGGCCTGTGCGAACCACGGCGCCGCGACCATCTCCACGAAGGTGTCCGCCACCTCGGTGCGCCACACGAACGATGACCAGAGCGGATGCTCGCCCGCGCGAATCCGCCCCACGATGACCCACTTGGCAGCCGTGCTCAGCCCGGCGGCAACCGCCCCGGCGGCCAGCAGCACGAGGCCGCTCAGCAGCACGGCCGCCCAGACGCCCCACGTGGCCGTGATCGTGGACAGGGTGAAGAGCACCCCCAGTCCGATGCAGCAGGTCACGACCACCGGCACGATCCGGCACAGCTCCCACAGGGCCCGGGCGATCCGCAGGCCGGCGTGCGGGCGGAAGGTGCGGCCGTCATCCGCTGCCGCGACCGTACGCCGCAGCCGCACCGCGGGGGAGCCGAGCCACGACGAGCCGGCCTTGGACTTGCGCGGGGCCGCGGACAGCACGGCAACCAGGCCGTCCCTCGGCACGCGGTGTCCCGCCGCGGCCATGCCCGAGTTGCCGATGAACGCGCGCTTGCCGATGTCGACCTGGCCCACGCGCAGCCAGCCGCCGCCGAGCTCGTACGAGGCGATCATGGTGTCGTCGGCGAGAAACGCGCCCTCCCTGATGGTGGTCATGACCGGCAGTAACAGCACGGTGGATGCCTCGACATTGCGCCCCACGCGGGCGCCGAGCAGCCGCAGCCAGACCGGGGTGAACAGGCTCGAGTAAAGCGGGAACAGGAAGGTGCGGCACAGGTCGAGCAGGCGCTCGGTGCTCCAGACCTGCCAGCCAACCCGGCTGCGCACGGCGTGCGTGCCCTCGCGCACCCCGATGCCGAGCAGGCGCACCGCCACCACGACGATCGCGGCGAAGACGAACCCGGCGACGAGGGTGGCCGGCACCACGGCCAGCGCCGTCTGCAGTGCGGCCTCGGCCAGCGACGCCGAGCCCCGGATCGCGTCGACGATGAGCGCGCCGCCACTGGCGAGCGCCGCCAGGGGGAGCAGGGAGAAGAGGGCCGATGACACGGCGAACGCCGCGACCCACCGGCGGCCGCGTGGCGGGCGCACCTCGGGCCACCACGCCGTGCTCCGGCCGACCCGCTGGGCGGGGGATCCGGCCCACAGCTGGCCGGCGGGCACCCGCCCGAACACGGCGGAGCCCGGCGCGATCTCGGCGTGCTTGCCGATGCGCGTGCCCGGCAACAGGGTGCTGCGTGCGCCCACCGAGCTGTGTGCGCCGATGCGGATGGCGCCGACGCGCACGGTGTCCCCATCGACCCAGTAGCCGGAGAGATCCACTTCGGGTTCGATGGATGCCCCGAAACCGACGGTCAGCATCCCGGTGACCGGTGGAAGGCTGTGCAGGTCGACATCGCGGCCGACCTTCGCGCCGAGTGCCCTGGCGTAGTAGGTGATCCATGGTGCGCCAGCCAGGCTCACTGCCCCGACGAGGTGCGCGGCCTGTTCCGCGAGCCAGAGCCGCAGGTGCACGCTTCCGCCGCGCGGGTAGTCGCCCGCTCGCAGCCCGGAGAGCAACAGTCGCGCACAGACCACCGCGATCGCCATCCGGCCGAACGGGGTCGCGAACAGCACGAGGGCCGGAATGAGCACCGCGAGCGGAACGGTGGGCAGAAAGTCGAATCCGCCGAGCGGCACCAGAATCGCGTCGGCCGTGAGCAGGTACACCAGCCAGCGCACCCCGCTCAGGATGTACAGCGGGATTCCGAGCAGGGTCTGCAGCCACTGCATCCGGGGCGGCGTGGGCGTCACCTCGTGGAAGTCGCGGGCAACGGATGCTCGCCCCGTGCGCGCGGCGAGTGCGTCGGCCATCGCCCCGAGTCGGGGGTGCGCGTAGACCTCGGCCACCGTGAACTCCGGGTCGTCCTCGCGGATCCGTGCGACCAGCTGCGCGGCCGCAAGCGACCCGCCGCCCAGGTCGAAGAAGTTGCTCGAGGGGTCGGTCACCGGGACGCCGAGCACGTCCTGCCAGCGCGCTGCCAGTCGGTGCTGTTCTGCGTCCAGCCCCGAGTCGTCGGTCGCGAGCCCGGGG
Organism: Rhodoglobus sp.; assembly: GCA_040002655.1. Classification (GTDB taxonomy): domain Bacteria; phylum Actinomycetota; class Actinomycetes; order Actinomycetales; family Microbacteriaceae; genus Rhodoglobus. Next base: position 3,495 of record JBDUEC010000161.1, read on the forward strand.
AGCGGCCACGGCAGGGCTGCCCGGTCCACCTTGCCGGAGGTGCGGGTTGGCAGTTCGTCCAGCGCGGCGAGCAGGGGCACCAGCGCCGCGGGCAATTCGTCGCGCAGGCGGGTGAGCGCGGCATCCCGGTCGAAGGTGGCCGTGACGGCCAGGTAGCCCACGAGCACCTGGGCACCGGAGGGGGTCTCGCGCACGGCGGCCGCGGCGGCGGACACGCCCGGTAGCTCCTGCAGCGCGGACTCGATCTCGCCGAGTTCGATGCGGCGGCCGCCGATCTTGACCTGGTCGTCCGCCCGGCCCTGGAACACCAGGCCGGCGCGATCGAAGCGCACGAGGTCGCCGCTGCGGTAGGCACGGTCCCAGCCGAGTCCGGAGTGCGGTGCGTACTTCTCGGCGTCCTTCGCGGGGTCGAGGTAGCGCGCGAGGCCGACGCCGCCGATGATCAGCTCGCCCACCTCACCGTCGCCCACCGGCAACCCGTCGGCGCCGACCACGCCCAAGTCCCAGCCGTCGAGCGGCAGGCCGATTCGCACGGGGGCGCTACCGTCCAGTAGCGCGGCGCAGGCGACCACGGTCGCCTCGGTGGGTCCGTAGGTGTTCCACACCTCGCGGCCCTCGACCGCGAGCCGCTCGGCCAACTCGGGCGGGCAGGCCTCGCCGCCGAAGATCAGCAGCCGCACGTTCTCCAGTGATTCGGCCGGCCAGAGGGATGCCAGAGTCGGCACGGTTGAGACGACGGTGATGCCGCGCGAGGTCAGCCAGGGCCCGAGGTCCATGCCGCTGCGCACGAGGGAGCGAGGCGCGGGAACGAGACACGCGCCGTTGCGCCAGGCCAGCCACATCTCCTCACAGGACGCGTCGAATGCCACGGAGAGCCCGGCGAGCACCCGGTCCTCAGGGCCGAGCGGCTCGTCGCGCAGGAACAGTCGTGCCTCCGCATCCACGAACGCGGCCGCTGAGCGGTGGGTCACGGCCACGCCCTTGGGCGTACCGGTGGAGCCGGAGGTGAAGATGATCCACGCGTCGTCGATCGGTTCCGGCGGTTGAACAATCGCGATCGCGGAGGTGCTCGGATGCGGCGGTCGTCCCGCGAAGAGCGACTCGGCCGCGTCGCTGAACACCACACTGAGGTCGACACTCCTGGGTGCGTAGCTGCCGTCGCTGGTGATCACCCCGCGCACGTCGGCTTCGCCGAAGACCAGCTCGGCGCGCTCGTCGGGGTCGTCGGCGTCGACCGGCACGTACGCGGCACCGGCCGCAAGCACGGCCAGGATCGACACGTACAGCTCGCGGGAACCGGACGGCATCCGCACGCCGACGCGATCGCCGCGACGCACGCCGGCCAGCTGGAGTCGAGCAGACACCGCAATCACCCGGGCCATCAGCTCGCGATAGCTCAGCGCGCCGTCGCCATCATCAAGAGCGGAGGCTTCTGGATGCCGGGCTGTCGTCGTGCGCAGGATGTCCAGCAGGGTACGCGGTGGCGTCGCACGATCGCCGGCCAACAGCACCCCTCGGGGCAGCTCGGTTGCACGCACGGCGGGCACAGCCATCGTCACCGCTCCGCTTCCGGGCACGCTGCCCCGCATCCAGTGTCGAGGGTACGGATGAACGATTGGTGAACGTTGCGGCAGCAGCCCCGGCGCTCTGGGCGCGAGCGCACGATACGCATAGGATTCTGCGCGCAGGGACGGCTTGCGCCGCACGGAAGAAACGAG
>JBDUEC010000162.1:0-5203 GCA_040002655.1 Rhodoglobus sp.
GCCAACGACACCAACGCTGCTGGCGTCATCACCATCCTCGACAAGAACGGCCTGACGGTTCCCGTCTCCGGACAGGACGCCTCTGTGGCCGGTCTGCAGAACGTGCTCCTCGGCAAGCAGACCGCCACGGTCTACAAGCCGTACGGACTCGAGGCCGAAGCGGCGTCGAAGCTCGCGATCGAGCTGCTGAAGGGCAACAAGCCCGACGCCAACTCGGAGCTCTACGGCAAGCCGTTCATCTCCGTGACGCCGATCAACATCACGGCCGACAAGGTCCAGACGGTGGTGACGGCCGGTGACGCGAAGGCATCTGACATCTGCACCGCCGATGTCGCGGCCGCCTGCGCCCAGTACGGCGTGAAGTAGGCTCCAGCCCGCCTGCAAAGGGCCGGCCTACAGATAGGCTCCGTGTCGGGGTCGTGAGGTACCCCGGCACGGAGCCTTTCAGCGGGCTCTGCCACCTCAACAAAGAAGGGCGGAACGGTGTCGTTCCGCGCACTGAAAGGACCCCGGCATGGATGCCCCGATCATTGAGTTGACCGAAGTCAAGAAGAGCTTCGGCCCTGTGAGCGTGCTGAAGGGGGTTTCACTCAAGGTCTACCCGGGCAAGATCACCGCCCTCGTCGGAGACAACGGAGCCGGGAAGTCGACACTCATCAAGGGCCTCGCTGGCGTTCAGCCATACGACGAGGGTCACGTGACCTTCGAGGGCGAGTTGGTGGGCCTCCACAACCCCCGCGAGGCGTCGCACCTGGGCATCGAGGTGGTCTACCAGGACCTCGCGCTCTGCGACAACCTCGACATTGTGCAGAACATGTTCCTCGGTCGCGAGGAGACACTGCACGGCACATTCGACGAGGGAACGATGGAGCGTGAGGCGTCTGAGACCCTGCGTTCGCTCTCGGTGCGCACCGTCGGCTCCGTGCGCCAGAAGGTTTCGTCCCTCTCCGGCGGCCAGCGGCAGACCGTCGCGATCGCCCGTTCAGTTCTCAAGTCCGCCAAGGTCGTCATCCTCGACGAGCCGACGGCGGCCCTCGGCGTCGCCCAGACCGAGCAGGTGCTCGCCCTCGTGAAGCGCCTGGCCGAACGGGGTGTCGGCGTGCTCATGATCAGCCACAACCTGGCCGACGTGTTCGAGGTCGCCGACTACATCAGCGTGCTGTATCTCGGACAGATGGTGGCATCCGTCGAAGCATCGAAGACGACCCGGGATGACGTGGTCGGTTACATCACCGGAAGCAAGACCTACACGGAAGCAACAGCATGAGCGTCCCCGAAACCACACCAACCCTCGACACGACGGGACTCGTGGCAGCGCCCGGACTCATCGGCAGCGGCCAGGACGGCGGCGTGCGCGACCAGGTGACGGCGTACATCCAGCGCGTGCGCAGCGGCGAGATGGGCGCACTGCCGGCCATCGCCGGCTTCGTTGTGCTGTGCGTGCTGTTCAGCGTGCTCAGCCCGTACTTTCTCACCGAGCGCAACTTCGCCAACCTGCTGACCCAGGCAGCCACCCTCGTCATGCTCGCGATGGCCCTGGTGTTCGTGATCCTGCTCGGAGAGATCGACCTCTCGGCCGGCGTCACCTCCGGTGTCGCGATGAGCCTGTTCGTGGTGCTGTCCAACCCGGGCGGCATCAACATGAACTGGCTCCTGGCGCTGCTGATCTCCCTCGCGGCCGGGCTCGCCATCGGCCTGTTCATCGGGTTCTTCGTTGCCAGGGTGGGCATCCCCTCATTCGTGGTGACCCTCGGCCTGTTCCTCGGGTTCCAGGGCCTGCAGTTGATCATCATCGGCGACGGCGGGCTGTACCGCATCCAGCAGCCGCAGATCCTGGCGATCCAGAACAGCAACCTGCCCACCTGGGGCGGGTGGGTGATGCTCGGGGTGATCCTCGCGGTCTCCCTGGTCACCGCACTCCTCGACCGCCGCCGCCGCGCCAGGGCGGGCGTCTCAAGCCGCACGATCGCGCTGCTGTGGATTCGCCTCGCCCTGATCGCGGCGATCGGCGGGTTCGTGATCGCACAGCTCAACCAGAACCGCGGCACCGGATTCCTCGCGATCTCTGGCGTGCCGATCGTTGTGCCGATCACCCTGTTCATCCTGTGGGCCGGCACCTTCGTGCTCGATCGCACCAAGTTCGGCCGCTACATCTACTCAGTGGGCGGCAACCCGGAGGCCGCCCGGCGCGCTGGCATCAAGGTGATCGGCATCAAGTGGGCGGCGTTTGCAGTCTGCTCGACGCTTGCCGTCGTGTCCGGCGTGTTCAGCGCGAGCAAGGTGGGATCAGTGGATGCCGCGTTCGGTCGTGACATCGTGCTGAGCGGTGTGGCAGCAGCGGTGGTCGGCGGCGTGAGTCTCTTCGGCGGACGCGGGCGCCTCATCCACGGAGCGGTCGGCGCACTCGTGATCGCCGTGATCACGAACGGCCTTGGCCTGCTCAACCTCCCGGGTGGCGTCAACTTCCTGGTCACCGGCGGCGTGCTGATCCTCGCCGCAACCGTCGACGCGGTCTCCCGCGTTCGCGCAGGCGGGTCGCTGAGTCGGCGGTAGTTGCGCTGTCGCGTGGGGCCCCGTTACGCGAGCCGACTGTGCGCAGGAACCGCCAGAGCGTGAGGACAGTCCCCAAGAGCACGACGCCCATGGGAATCATGACTGCCCACCCGGCCTCATGACCCCTGGCGTTCGCAACCAGCGGAGTGAGCAGAATGGGCATGGCCGTGAAGCCGATGAACGTGAGGATCGCAGCGGCAGTGGCGTAGCCGATCTGGCGCCGTCGCATCAACAGGACCGCGCTCGCGAGCATCCCGGGCACGAACAGCGCGAGATCCAGAACATGCACTGGATTGGTGGGAACGTTCCAGGCGCTCGCGCTCGTCGACGGGCGGCCAGCCACAAGATCCGGAACGATCTCGCTCAACCAGAGGAGCGCGAACAGAGCGGCGGTCCCACCGATGAACCAGCCGGTGGTGCGGATGGCAGCGTGGTCGAAGCGCAAAGGGGACGCGTTCAGCGCGGCCAACCCGCCGACGAAGGCGAAGACAGAGAGCCCGAGAATGGCGACCCAGACGAGGAACAGCGGGCCGAACTGCACGGAGAACGTGTAGATGACGTAGTTGTAGACGGTGAACGCCAGGACACCGAGCAGGCACAACCACGACTTCAGGGAGCCCCGCATTGCGCGCACCGCCAGCACGACGGTGACCGGTGCAAGCAGGAAGACGCTGACGAGGTCCTGGGCGATCGCCGAATCGTAGAGGGTGGGGGTCTCCCGGCCGTAGATGACGCCCGGGATCAGCAGGCCGGTGATGCCGCCCGCTGCCGCCAGCACCGTGGAAGCGATGGCGAGTCCTGCCCAGACGCTAGGCAACCGGCGCTCGACTCGGCCATTATCTTCCTGCGCGCCGGGAACGCGCTCTTCCACCGTTGATTGGCTCATACTCACACGCTACGAAAGGGATGGTGGTGGGAGCAGGGGCTTTGGTCCCGTAGCGATGCGGGAGCCAGGCAGAGCGGGACCTTCGGCTCTAAAGAGTCGTCAGCTAACTCCGTAACGTGCCTCCTATGAACCCAGAATCGCAATCCGATGTACGTCCCAAATCTCGGACGGGCGTGAAGAGGCGGCTCATGATCATCGTGGGAGCCATCGTCGGCACGTTTATTCTGCTCGCTGGTGTCGTTCTGGGGTTCGGCGGAGCGTTTGCGCCCGCCCGCTATCTGGATCCGTGGTCCACCGACTACCACGCGAAGTTCGACGATCCGCGAATGCAGCTCGTTTCCGAGGGCCTCCTCGCCTCGAGTGGACACAACATGCAGCCCTGGCTCGTCCGCCTCGATGCGAACCCCGACGTGTTCTACCTGTACGCGGACTCGTCGCGATTGTCGATGGCTGTCGATCCGCTCTCGCGTCAGGTGATGGTTTCGCAGGGAACGTTCCTCGAGTACGCACGAGTCGCCGGCGAACAACTCGGCTACCCGGTCACGATTGACCTGTTTCCCCAGGGTGACTACAACGAGGCGTCGCTCGCCGCGAGCATGGCAACGACACCCGTCGCCCGGATCACACTGTCCTCTGCGGCCCCGAACCCGCAACCAACATACGATTCGCTCTTCAAGTCAGACACAAACCGGGCGCCATACGCCGCAACGGTACTCACACCTCAGCAGCTCGCGTCGTTCGCCGGTCTCGACCACGGCCTGCACGCATCCCTGTCGGTCGTCACGTCGCCGGCAGACCTCGCGTCACTGGGGCAGTTCGGAATCGATGGCACGACGATCGAGTCCAAATCACCCGCAGCGACTATCGAATCGGATGCCGTCTTCCGCTCGAACGAATACCTCAAGAACGACTCGCGCTGGGGGTTCTCGGTCGAAGGTCAGGGCACCACCGGGTTGATGAAGTACGTGCTCCAGGGACTCATCACGCTCGTCCCCGCCATGAACAGCGACGACGTGGGAGCCCAGCGGCAGATCGACCTGACCACCGCGGCGGTCGCTGCCACTCCCGCTTACGGAATCATCACCACGCCCGCGAACACGCGGCAGCAGCAGGTCGAAGCTGGGATGCTGTACAGCCGCTTCGACCTCACCGCCCGCAGCGCGGGCCTCGTGATGCAACCGCTGAGCCAGGTCCTCCAGGAGTATCCGGCGATGGCCGCGCAATATGCCGCCGTTCACGAGCAGTACGCGCCCGCAGGCGACACCATCCAGATGCTGGTTCGCCTGGGCACAGCGACCGTGGAATATCCGCCGACCATGCGCCGCGATGTCGCGGACCTCATCCTTCCTTAGTCCGTCTGCCGCTTCGGTCCGCTAGCGAGGAAGTAGACGTTTAGACCGTTCCGCGCGGCGCCAGTGCGCCCGGGTGCATGATCACGCGATTGGCGAGCTCCTGCCCCTGCAGCACCGCCTCCGCAATGACAATGCCCGGGCCACCGGCGAACGGCGACCCGAACGGGCGCGCTCAGCGCACGGTACGGAAGAAGTCCCGCACGTCGGCGACGAACAGGTCGGGCGCTTCCGCCGCGGCGAAGTGACCGCCGCGCTCGAAGTCGGACCAGTGGGTGATGTTGTTGCCACCCTCGGCGTACCGACGGATCGCCACGTCCTCAGCGAACACAGCGACACCGGTCGGCGTGGTCGCCGGCGTCTGGTGCCAGGTGCTCGAGTGCATGTTCTCGTAGTACATCTCAGCGGATGACCC
>JBDUEC010000163.1:0-5199 GCA_040002655.1 Rhodoglobus sp.
GTGGGAATGACGGCCGCGGCGGCTGCGGCCCGCGGCGCGGATGCCATCGGCGGCGGTGCATCCGCAGGCGTTGCGCTGCTTCTCATCGTGGGCGGGGGACTCGTGGAGGGCCTGGCGATTGGAGTACTTCAGTCGGTTGGGCTGGGCGCGTGGGTGCCCGGTCTCAACCGTCGGGCGTGGATCGTGACCACGACCCTCGTCGCGGGGTTGGGTTGGGCGGCCGCATCGGCTCCGGCAGCGCTGTCCAGCCCCGGCGACGATTCCACGCCGCCCATCTACCTCGTGGTTCTGGGCGCACTGGCGTTGGGCGCGGTGATGGGTGCCGTGCTCGGGCTGGCCCAGGCGTTCGTGCTGCGAGGGGTCGTCAAGCATCCGTGGCGGTGGATTGGCATCAACGCAGTCGCCTGGGCACCCACGATGGCGGTGATCTTCGTCGGGGCCACCACTCCGGATGCCACCTGGCCGAGCCTGGGCGTGATCCTGCTCGGCACTGCGACCGGCTTTATCGCAGGAGCAGTACTCGCGGTGGTGAGCTGGCCACTCCTGCCCGCACTCACCGGATTGTCGGTGTGGAGCGGGCTGGCAAAGAGTGTGCTGGGTTCGCGCTTCCACCGCGCGCTCGACGGAACACTCGTCGTGCTGCGCATCACCGGGCGGCACACGGGAAACACTGTGGAACTTCCGGTGATGTACTCGGACTCACCCGACCGGATCGTGATCTTCCCCGGTCGACCGCAGACCAAGTCCTGGTGGCGAAACCTGGAACAACCGGCTGGAGTGTCTGTGTTGCTGCGCGGATCGTGGCACGGCGGCATCGGCGAAGTCTCGCTGCCCGGGAGCGTCGAAGACGAGGCGGCCCGTGCCGACTACCACCGGCGCTGGCCGAGAGTGGCCGTGCCCAGTGGCAGCCCGATCGTGATCGTGCACCTGCAGCAACTCGCCGCGACCGTCTGACACCCCGAGTGACGCGCGTGGCTGGCCGCTTGCGTTGCCGACGCGTAGCAACCGTTCCGATCGCGGCGCGCATGCGGCAGTCTTGACGCACCGGATGGAATGAGGTCAGGTGTCACAGTCGTTGATTGTCGTTGCCGCGATCGCTGCGATCGTGGTCGTGACCGTGTTCATCACCGCGCTCTCCCGGCGGGTGGGGTGGTCGGCGCCCATACTGCTGGTCGCCATCGGGGCGATCGTCTCCTACATCCCGGCGGTGCCGCGGGTGGTGATCGAGCCCGAGGTGATCCTCTACGGCCTGCTTCCGCCGCTGCTGTTCGCGGCGGCCATCCGCACCTCCTACGTGGATGTGCGCGCCCGCCGTGACCCGATCCTGCTGCTCTCTGTGGGCCTGGTCGCATTCACGGTGGTGGTGGTCGGCTTCACGGCGTGGCTCATCGTTCCGGCACTCACCCTCGCCGCCGGCTTCGCGTTCGGTGCGGTGGTGGCGCCGACGGATGCCGTGGCCGTGATCGCGATCACGCGCCGTGCGCGGCTTCCGCGCGGGCTGGCCACGCTGCTCGAGGGCGAAAGCCTGCTCAACGATGCCACGTCGCTGGTGGCGCTCAACGCGGCGATCGCCGCGATCGTGAGCATCGTGAACCCCTGGACGGTGGCCGGCGACTTCGCGCTCGAGGTGGTCGGGGGAGTGCTGGTGGGGCTGTCGGTGGGCTTCGTCCTCGCGGCGGTGCGGCGGCGCCTCAAGGCTCCCGTGCTCGACACCAGCCTCTCTCTCGCGACCCCGTTCATCGCCGTGGTTCTTGCGCAGCTCATCCACGGCTCCGGCATCCTGGCCGTCGTGATTGCGGGGCTGTACCTCGGCTACCGGTCGCCGCGCATCCAGTCGGCGGAGTCGCGCATCGCTGAGTCGCTGAACTGGCGCACGATCCAGTTTCTGCTCGAGAACGCGGTGTTCCTGTTCATCGGGCTGAACCTGTCGCGGGTGGTGGAGGGTGCCGCTCACTCGGGAATCGGCTTCTGGCAAGCCGTGCTGATCTGTGTGATCGTGCTCGCGGTGCTGTTGGTGTCGCGTTGGCTGTGGTCCGTTCTGCTCACCGTGATCTACCTGTGGGGGCCGAAGCGGTTGCGTCGGCCGAGTTGGAGTTTCGGCCAGACGATTCCTGCCTCGCTGGCGGGCATCCGCGGCGTGGTCACGCTCGCCGCCGCCTTCCTGTTGCCCGAGCAGACGCCCAACCGGGAGTTTCTGCAACTGCTCGCCTTCGTGGTCGTGGTCGGCACGTTGCTGCAGGGGTTGACCCTTCCGCTGGTGATTCGCCGGCTGTCGCTGCCGCGCCCCAACTTCGACCAGGAACGCACCGAGGTGCATAACCTCATGGCCGAGGCCCAGGCGGCGGGTCTGGCGCGGCTCGACGAGGAGGCGACGGATGACGTGGCCGAGCGGGTGCTGCAGCGGCTGCGCACGAACGCCACCTTCCTCGCGGAATCGATCGAGAACGAGAGCGCGGACGCCGAGAGCCTTCACTCCGCGTACGCGCGCCTGCGTCGCATCACGATAAAGGCGGAGCGCGCGGCGGTGCTTGCCGCGCGGCACGAGGGTCGGTACCAGGAGCCGGCGGTCAAGGCCGTGCTGGGCATGATCGACGCCGAGGAGTCCGCGATTCGTGCCATGACGCGCGGCGACGACGACTGACGGGCAGGGTCCAACCACCAATACACTCGGCGTGTGACTGAGCCAACGTCGGGGCCCCTGCCCATACCACCCGTGCCGCCGGTGCCGCCGGTGCCGGGGAGCTCACCTCCGGCGCCCGCGGTTGCCGTTTCGTCCGCGGCACCTCGTCCTCGGGCTGGCTCCGGCGTTCGAACGCTCACCTGGGTCACCCTCGGCCTTGGAATCGTCGGACTGTTCGGCCTCCTTCCGAGCCTCGTCACCATGTCACTGGTGAGCAGCGGCGTCGGCGACGGCTACAACTCGGCCCAGGTGTCGGCGAGGCTCCAACTGATCGGAGTGGTCGTTGTGCTCGCCCTGGCGATCCTCGCCCTGGTGCTGACGCTTCGCCAGCACGCACCCGTGGCTCTGCCGATCGTGGTTGTGGTGATCGCCGCCGTAAACGCCTTGGCGGTGTCGAACTTCATGCTGCCGCTCGCCTTCCTCGGCACTTAGCCGGCTGTCAGCCCTGCCCAGCTCGTCTCGCATGTCGGCCTCGATCGTCAGCTCGCCCGTTGCAGGGCACGACCCATCGTGACGCGTGACCTGCCGACCGGCCGCCACCGCTGGTCGGGGTCGATGAGAACCGGAGCCAGCAGTTGCGGGCGGCCATCAACCATCCGCATCTGGTAGCCGGAGTTGTGCAACTGATGATGGTGCGCAGGGCAGAGGAGTGTCCCGTTGTCGATGTCGGTGGGGCCGTCGTGCGCCGTCCATTCCCTCACATGGTGGGCGTGACACCAGCTGGGCGGGGCGGAGCATCCACTCCAGACGCACCCGCCGTCCCGAACCGCGAGGGCCAGTCGCTGAGCCGTGCTGAACAGCCGCTCCGTGCGCCCCAGCGCGAGCACCTCGCCGTTGGTGCCGAGCAGCATGCGCCGGAACCCGGCGTCGCATGCCAGTTCCTGGATGGTCGCTGCCGACACCGGCTCCTCAACGTCATCTAGCCAGCCGACGCCGGTGCCCGACCGGAGGTCGGACAGCTGCACGACCGCCATGACGGTCGCGGTGCACTTGAGGTTGGTGGACCGGAGGCCCGCGGTGATGAGGCCGATGAGAACGTCCAGTTGGCGCTGCTCGCGGGTGCGCGGGTCGCGGGGGAACGGGGTATCGGTCGCGAACGCGTGCACGGAATCGTCGAGCTGCGCCGCATCCTCTTCACTGAGGAAGCGCGGCGCGGCATCCGGGGCGTTCGCCTCCGTGAAGGCAGCGCGCAGCAGGGCGGCCGAGGTGGGGTCGGCGACCCCGGAGAACGGAGTCATGCCGTTGCGCTCGCGGCCGAATCGGAAGTTGCGCTGGTCACGAAGCTCGGAGTCGCGCAGCTCTGCCCCATCAGGGTCGAGGTACTCGCGCCAGACCCTGGCCATGGTCGCGACGTTGTCGGCGGTGTCGAGGGTCGCGGCTGCGGTCAACTCGAGCTCGGCGGCATCCAGTTGCTCGGGAACGTGGTTTCGGCGGGATGCCTGGTCGAGGCAGCGGACGATCGTCGACGCCGCATCCACCCCAACGGTGCCCGAGATAAAGGCCGCCGCGAGGGTCGGGCAGTGCGCCGGCAGAATCTGGCCGTCGAGCATGGTGCGCGGACGGATCGCCTCGCCCAGCCGGATGCGGCGAGCCGCCTCGGCCTCTGATGCCCGGGTCAGGGCGGTGAGCAGCTGCAGCCCGTTCTTCTGGCCGTTGCGCGCGGCGATGCTGTCACTGCCCAACCCGAATCGCGAACGGTCAGCGACTTCACCAGCCGCGAGCGCACGCACGGCGTCGACGAGTCGCCCGGCCGCTTCCACTCGCGACACGAGCGCCGTCAGCGACTCATCGGAGAGCCCACCGATCGGCAGCGCGGCAAGCTCCCCGAGCGTGGCGTGTGCCCGCTCGAGAAGATCCGCGACTGACTTTTCCATGACTCAAGAATACAAGATAGGTAATAAAAAAGCTGGTCAGGGGCAATATTGGTGGATAACCCGCGAAGCGACGGGCTGTGGAGGAGAGGATGACTTGGCCGAGCGGGTGCTGCACCGCCTCCGTGCGAATGCCACGTTCATCCCGGAATCACTAGAACGCGAGACCGCGGACGCGGAGAGCCTGCACGCCGCCTACGCGCGCCCGCGCGCATCACGACCGAGGCAGAGCGCGCCGCGGTGTTGGCCGCGCGGCACGAAGGTCGGTACCAGGAGCCGGCGGTCAGGGCGGTGCTGGGCATGATCGACGCGGAGGAGTCCGCGATTCGCGCGATGAGCCGCGCCGAAGACGACTGACCCAATCCGCTCCGCTTGTCAATACACTCTGCTTGTGAGCGACCAGACCCCACCTCCTGCCACTCCAGCCTGGGTCACCCCGGCGACGATCAAACGAAAAGCGATTCCAGGTGTGCGGGTGATCGACTGGGTCGCCCTGTCGTTCGCGATCATCGGGTCGATCGGCTTCTTCCCGAGTGTGGTGACCACGGCGCTCATGGGGATGGGCGGAGCCGGCTCCCACGAGAGCATCCGCACGTCGGCGATTTTCCAGTTCGTGGCCTCATTGGTTGTGCTCGCGCTCGCGATCGT
>JBDUEC010000164.1:0-5192 GCA_040002655.1 Rhodoglobus sp.
GGGAAGAACACCGGACTGTCGAACCCGTCCGGGGCACCGAGCGACCAGTGCGTGGCAACAGTGGCGGGCACGTCGGGAAGCCAGGACAACATGACCACGGCCCCCGCAACGATCAGGGCAAACGGTGCGAGCATCGCCACGATGACGACCGCGACAGGAGCGTGCTTCTTCATGAGTTGTATTCCTCTCGGACGAGTGCGACGAGTGCCGATGAACTGAGCCCGAGTTTCTTGGCCTCGGCGACGAGCTCGGGGATGGCGAGTGAGAGCGGCTCGTACTGCACCGCTCGATCGGTGATGACGGCACCGCGTCCGCGACGGAGGTCGACCAGGCCCTCGTCCCGCAGCAGCTGGTACGCGCGCAGCACGGTGTGCAGGTTCACGTCGAGGGACTCGGCCACGTCCCGCGCGGCGGGTAACCGCTCGCCGGCCTTCACCGCACCGCGACCGACCTCGGAGCGCACGGATGCCGCGAGCTGTTCGAACAGCGGCGTTGTTGACCCCGCATCCACTTTCAAAAGCATGACGCCATCCTATTGTTATAGTTTCACTAGTACAAGTCGTCTGGGGAATGTTGTGGGCTCGCATTAGGCTCTACTCCCTGTGACTACAACAACTAGTGGCAAAGCGCCAACCACTACGGACTCACTACCCGTTACGCCCTCCACCCGCGGTTCGGCCCGAAAGGCCCTGTGGGCAGCCCTCGTCGGCTCCTCCCTCGAAGCATTCGACTTCTACGTGTTCGCCTACTTCAGCGCGATCTTCGCTCCGACCCTGTTCTTCCCCGATCTCGACCCGGGGGCCAAAGCCCTCGGCGCGTTCGCGATCTTCGCAGTCGCGTTCCTGATCCGCCCGGTAGGCGCCATCATCTTCGGCAACCTCGGAGACCGCATCGGTCGCAAGCGAACGCTGCTGATCACGATCACGATCATGGGTATCGCCACGGGTGCGATTGGCCTGCTGCCGGACTTCCACACGATCGGCATCGCCGCGCCGCTGTTGCTGCTGGTGCTCCGCCTCATCCAGGGACTCTCCCTCGGTGGCGAGTGGAGCGGCGGCATCCTCGTCGCCGTGGAGCACGCAGAGCCGAACCGCCGCGGGCTCTACGCGGCGCTGCCTCAGCTGGGATCGCCGATCGGCACCATCCTCACCGGCGCCCTGCTGCTGATCATGAGTGCGACGATTCCGGCGGCCGACATGCTCGCCTGGGGCTGGCGCATCCCGTTCCTGGTTGCCTTCCCTCTGCTTGCGGTGTCGCTCTACCTGCGGCTGGCGATCGATGAGACCCCGATCTTCAAGGCGATCGTGGCCACGGAGAAGCGCGAGCGTATCCCGGTGCTGTCGGCGTTCCGCAAGCATCCGGTCGCGATCATCGTCGCGATCGCCGCCGCACTGCTCGGCATCGGTTCGTACTCGCTCATGAATACATACACGATCGGTTACGGCATCAGCGTGCTCGGGTTCTCCTACCCGGATCTCGCACTGGCCACCCTCATCGGCAGCCTGCTGCAGCTCGTGACGATTCCGCTCTTCGGAGTGCTCGCCAACCGCATCGGCTCGGCCAGGGTCGTCGCGATCGGCGCTGCCGGAACGCTACTGATCGCCTTCCCGATGTACTTCCTGCTGCAGTTCGCCACCTTCCAGGTGCTGGTGGCCACGATGATCATCGGCGGCATCCTGCCGACCCTCGCCTGGGCCGGCCTCGGCGGTCTCATGGCGGACATCTTCGGCGGACCCATCCGCTACAGCGCACTGTCGATCGCCTACGGTTTCGCGGCCGCGATCTCCGGGTTGGTTCCCCTGGCGACCCAGGCGCTGTCCAATGCGACGGATGCCGCGTGGTGGCACCCTGGCATCGTGCTCGCCATCCTGTCCATCCTGACCCTCGCGGCGGCCATCGTCGCCTCACGATGGCGCAAACCGGTGGACGAGCTCTAGGCGCTCTTCGCGCCCCGAATGCACCATTGTCGCCGCACGATGGACACCCCTAGGCTGTCCATCGTGCGGGGCGCAGCGCCCCGAAAGGGGAGCCATGAGCGACGACACACCCACGCAGCGCTTCGACCAGCCGGGCGCCGATGCACCAACCGAGCGCTTCGACAGCGTGCCGCCGCCGCATGATCCCGGCGCCAGTGGCATCGAAGCCGGTGATGACGGCGAGAAGAAGTCGCGCAAGCTCCTGATCATCCTCATCGCAGTCGGTGCCGCGATCCTGCTCGGCATCCTCATCGTTCTGATCGTGCTGCTCACCCGGGGAAATGGAACTCCTACCGCGGCGGGCACGTCCAGCCCGTCACCGACCGCGAGCGCCACCCCAACCGCGACCAAGAGCGCGACCCCCAGCGCGACGCCGACGCCGACGCCCACTCCCACGCCAACCCAGACCGTGGCGCCGCCTCCCCCGCCTCCCTCGACCGAAGTGGAGATCACCGACTTTTCAGCGCCCTCCAGCGTGTTGTGCAACAAGGACGCCCCGGTCGATCCTGGTGTTTCCCCGATCTCGTTCTCGTGGTCGAGCGATAACGGCATCGCCGCGTACTTCGCGGCGGGCAACACGAATGATGCGGAAGCCAACGGTATGGGCTGGACCCTCCCGCCGAACGGGAATCAGAATGACTTTCCGTCTGGCTACACCAACCCGACCTACCCCTGCTACGGCGCCTCGGCCACGTGGACACTGACGGTAGTGGGCACCGATGGTTCCCGTGACACGGCGCATGTCACAATCCAAAACAAAGGCGACAAGCAGTAGCGGGTCAGCGAACGCGGCCCGGTCCGATGGGTAGTGCGGGAGCCGTGTACCGCAGAGCCACCGGCTCCGCAGGGCCGACCGTCAGCTGCGCGCGGCCGAACTTCCAGGCGCGGTTGAAGAGGTAGACCGCGAGCGTGGTGGTGGCATCCGCTGGCACCTGCCAGGTTCCGGTACCCCACTGGGCCGGTTGGCCGCGTCCGGCAATCACCACCGTGGGCTTGATTCCGAAATACAGCGCGAACCACGGCCTGTGCAGCGTCAGCACGAGCCGCCGGGTGCTCGGAGCGACGGGGTTCGGCATCGCCCCAGCTTATGGGTGGGCCGACGCTGGCTTACGGCAAACGTGCCCCTTCATCCAGCAATCTGGCCTCGCGGGCGAGGGGATCGATGCGCTCCACCCACTCGGGGCCGGACTCGCTGTGCGCGAGCAGCGCCTTGTCCATGTTGGCCCACGCAGGGTGAGACGACCGGTCTTGCTCACTCGACGGGATCGATGCATCTGGATGCCGCGCCCACAGTACCGAGCGGCGGCGACACATCCCCTCCTCCACAGCCGCTGGCCAAAATTCTTATCCCAGTTGGGTCGGATCACTTCGAATATATGTTCGAATGTGGGAGAATCGAGCATGTCGTTCACCGAGACGTTCGCCACCACCGCTCAGGCGGTTGTCGCGCTCGGTGCGGATGCCGCGGCCCTCGCCGCGCTACCCGACGATGCACTCCTCGCCGCCCACACCCTGCTCACCGCACACCGCCAGAGCGCGCAGCTCTACGCTGCGTGGCTGGCCGGCGAAATCGAGCGCCGTTCTTCTCGGGATGCCGGCTACTCCGGTCTCGCGCAGCGCAAGGGTTTCGGCTCCGCTCACGGCCTGATCCAGGCACTGTCTCCGATCACCCCGATCGAAGCGACGCAGCTTGTCGATGCGGGCAAGCTCATGGCCTCGCCCGGAACGCTGTGGGAGTCTGCGTTGTCGTCAGCGCTGCAGAGTGGCTCGCTGGCCGTCGCCGCGGCCGACGCGATTCGGCGCGGGCTCGCACCCGTTGCGGATTCTGCTCGGGCATCCGAACTGCTCGCCGAGTGCGAGCGCCTGATCGCGCGCGTGCCCTTGGTCACCATCGACGAACTGCGCAGGGAGGCCCGCACTGCGCGCGACCGGCTCGATGAGGCGGGCATCGTACGGCGCGAGAAGGAGCGTCGTGACAACCGCTACTTCAAGCGGTGGGTGCGCGACGACGGCATGTATCAGGGCGCGTTCCTCCTCGACCCGGAAAGTGGGCTGCAAGTGTTCTCCGCCATGGATGCGATCACGGCACCGCGCCGTGGCGTGCGTTTCGTGGATCCCGCGGCCAAAGCCCGCGCACAGGCGGTGATTGACGACCCACGCACCACGGAGCAGTTGCTCGCCGACGCTTTCGTCGAAATCGTGCGCCTTGCCGGTGACGCTGACCCAGGCACCCTGTTCGGCTCGCATCGGCCCGCCGTACGCGTCGTCGTCACGGAGCAGTCACTTGCCGCCGGTGGTCACGGATTCCTCGAAGGGGATTCGCAGCCGGTCTCGAGCGAAACCATCGATCGCTTCGTCTGCGACACCGGCTTCATCGGAATCAAGTTCGACCGCAGCATGCAGATCATCGATCTGGGTCGCACTCAACGCCTGTTCACCGAGATGCAGCGGCTGACCATCTCAGCACGAGACGGTGGATGCATCTTCCTCGGCTGCACCAAGCCGCCGTCAGCCTCGGAAGTGCATCACATTGTCGAGTGGCGCAATGGCGGACAGACCAACGTCGAAGACGGCGTGCTCCTCTGCCGACACCATCACATGCTCCTCCACAACAACGGCTGGGAGATCATCCGAGACCGCGACAGGTACTGGCTCAAACCACCGCGCTCCGAAGATCCCGACCAGGTGCTGCGTCCGCTAGGTTCCAAGAGTCCGCTAATGCGAGAGTTCACGACCTGAGCACGACGTTACCTGGGCACGGCGCGACCCGAGCACTGCGTCGCACGCACCGGGTTGACCGGCGCCCACCGGGTAGAATCGGAGCACAACCCCACACTCAGGCACCTCTCGCCCGTTTCGGCGAACAGACTCGGTGCCGCATATATCGAATCGGAGCAACACCATGCCGTCGACTCCCGCCACCCCCATCCCCGACAAACCCGCCCTCGAAGGCCTCGAGAACAAGTGGGCCCCCGCCTGGGAGACGCAGGGCACGTACCGGTTTGATAGGGATGCCGCGACCAAGCAGAACATCTTCTCCGTCGACACTCCCCCGCCGACAGCCTCCGGCTCGCTGCACATCGGCCACGTCTTCAGTTACACGCACATGGACCTCGTCACTCGCTTCCAGCGGATGCGCGGCCGCGACATCTTCTACCCCATGGGCTGGGACGACAACGGCCTGCCCACCGAGCGCCGGGTGCAGAACTACTACGG
>JBDUEC010000165.1:0-5161 GCA_040002655.1 Rhodoglobus sp.
ACCAGCAGGGCAAGCCCACCTCGACCAACCCGATCGCCTCGATCTACGCCTGGACCCGTGGGCTCGCGCACCGCGGCCTGCTCGACGGCAACCAGGAGCTCATCGACTTCTCGCTCACCCTCGAGGATGTCGTGATCAAGTCGGTCGAGGACGGCCACATGACGAAGGACCTCGCCGCGCTCGTCGGGCCGGACCAGAAGTGGGAGACCACCGAGGAGTTCCTCGACACCCTCGACAAGAACCTGGCGACGCGCCTGGCATAAGCCTGCTACGACGAATGCCCGAGCCACAGGCCCGGGCATTCGTCATTTGTGTGGCCAGGCGCAGACCGTGGCGAGGGCGTTGAACACTGCGTTGAGGTTGTTGCTGCCCGCCGTGAGCGCGTCCTCGTCGGGGTGGGTCGGGTCGGCGGCGAGTGTGTTGATCAGGCCGCTGAACTGGTTGAGGCTGTCTCTCATGGATGCTGCGAGCGCTCTGATCTGCTCGTTTTCGACGGCTGCTGCCGCCTTCTCGAAGCGAGCGGCCGCCTCTTCGAGCATTCCTGCGCCGGTGGTCGGGTCGGTGGAGAGGAGTGTGCTCGCTGCGGACAGCTCGCCGCTGACCGCAGCCGCCTCGCCCTGGAGCACGCCGCACGCGTCGCTGACCGACTGTGGGGTCGGGCAGACCTCTGCGAGCGCGTTGATCGCTGCGTTCACGTCATTGCCGGCCGCATCGAACGCGGTGACGTCAGCGTCCGTGTGGTCGCCCGCGAGTACGGTGACCGCATCGCTGAGCTGCGTGAGGCGGTCGCTCGCCTCTGTGGCTAGCTTGCTTACCTTCTCGTTTCCCAGTGTTTCTGCCGTGTATCCGAGGCGAAAGGCTGCGGTTTTCAGTATTTCTGCTGCAGCAGTCGTGTTGGCGTTGAGAACTTCGGCCGCTTGGTTCAACTCGTCCCTGACCGCTTTGACATCGGCCGCGATCGCGTCGCAGGCGGCGCTGACCGACACCTGGGTTGGGCTCGGGGTCGGACCCGCGGAGGGCAGTGGCGAGCACGCGCCAAGGGTGAAGGCGAGTGCGATGCTGATCGCGATTGTTACGGCAGCTTTGATGGGGGAGCGCACAGGACCCTTTCGATTAGCGAGGGAAACTCCGAGCATTCTATGGTGCGCCACCAAGGCAAACGACGGTGAGTTTTCGACAAGCCGACCCGCTTTGGGGCTCGACCAGCGTCGGGCTAAACCCGCCGCAGCAGGACGGGCGGCCTTAGGCAACCCTGCCTAGCCTTCTTGGCGCAGCAGGTCTATCCCTAGAGCATGGTCCTTCGTCGATATCCGGTGGTGTTTGCCACGGTTGTCGTCGGGGCGATCGGTCTGATCCTGCTGCTGACCCCGGCAGCCTGGCTCACGCCCTGGGTGGTTTCTGCATTTGCCCTCCTGGTCGCCGCGCGCGAGGCGGTCACCATGGTGCGTCGTCTTCTGAAGGGCGAAGTGGGCCTCGATATCCTCGCCGTCACCGCGATCGTGAGCACGGTGGTGGTGGGCGAGTACTGGGCAAGCCTCGTGATCGTGCTGATGCTGGCCGGCGGGGAGGCTCTCGAGGACTATGCGGCCGGCCGGGCCAAGCGCGACCTGAGCGCTCTTCTCGACCGAGTGCCGCAACTCGCACACCGGTACGCACCTTCCGGGCTCGAGGATGTGCCGATCGGCCAGGTCGTCGTGGGGGATCGGCTGCTGGTGCGGCCGTCGGAGATCGTACCGGTGGACTCTGTGCTGCTGAGCGCGGCAACATCCCTGGACGAATCCTCCCTGACCGGCGAGAGCATGCCGGTGGACAAGGTGCGCGGCGACAACCTCCTGAGCGGCTCGGTGAACGGTTCCGCCGCGGTCGACGTGACCGCTGCCAGGGCCGCCAGCGACAGCCAGTACCAGCGCATCATCGAGCTCGTGCGGGCGGCATCCGAGTCCAAGTCCCCGATGGTACGTCTCGCCGATCGCTATGCGCTGCCGTTCACCGTCGTCGCATTCGTGATCGGCGGCATCGCCTGGGCCGTCGCCGGCGAGCCACTTCGCTTCGCCGAAGTGCTCGTTGTCGCCACACCGTGTCCGTTGCTTCTCGCCGCGCCGGTCGCGTTCATGTCCGGGATGAGCCGGGCCGCCAAAGCAGGGATCGTCGTGAAAGGGGCTGCGGCGCTCGAGGTGCTTGCGCGAGCACGCACTGTCGCCTTCGACAAAACGGGAACACTCACTCGCGGTGCTCCCGCCGTGGTTGCCGTGCTCCCCGTCGGGGGCGGAATGCCCGAGCGCGAACTGCTCGGATACGTCGCGTCTGCTGAGCGTTACTCCTCGCACGTGCTCGCGCGCTCGCTCCAGGACGCGGCGTTGGCCGACGGGATCGACCTGCAGGAAGCCACCGATGCTCGCGAGGTGGCCACGAACGGTGTCGAGGCGACGATCGGCGGGCACACGGTCGTGGTCGGCAAACCGGCGTTCATCGAAGAGCGAGCGAGCGGGGTGGTCCGGCACACCGGGTCGAGCGGCGAGGCGACCGTGTATGTCGGAGTCGACGGTTCGTTCGCAGGCGTCGTGGTACTCCGCGACGAGGTGCGGGCAGAGTCCGCCGCAACGCTCGCCGAGCTGGGTCGGCTCGGGATCGCCAACACGATACTGATCACCGGGGATGTCGAGGAGACCGCCCGCCCGATCGCCGAGCTCCTCGGCATCGCCCAGGTGCACGCCGGGTGCCTGCCGCAGGACAAGGTCGAACTGGTGCGCGCGGCAACTCCGCGGCCCGTGGTCATGGTGGGGGACGGCGTCAACGACGCGCCGGTCCTGGCCGCAGCGGATGTCGGCATCGCCCTCGGAGCGCGCGGATCGACGGCGGCAAGTGAGTCCGCTGACGTCGTCATCCTGCTCGACGATCTCAGTCGTGTGGCCGAGGCGGTCGCGATCGGACGGCGCACGGTGAACATCGCACTGCAGAGCATTCTCGGGGGCATCGCGATCAGCGTGGGGCTGATGATCGTGGCCGCATTCGGCTTGATCCCGGCCGTGATTGGTGCGGGCCTGCAGGAGGTGGTGGACCTTCTGACGATCGTCGGTGCGCTGCGCGCGCTTGGGCCGGGCCGGAGTGCTCGAACCCGCGGCGCGTCTACTCCTTCGTCTTCTGCGGGTAGATCGTCTCCCCGCGCTCGAGCATTGCCACGTACGTGACGATCTTCGCGGCGCGGGTCTCCGCGCGCTTGACGTTGCCGATGCGGAACAGGATCGCGAACCGGTTCTGGCTGTTGAGGCGGGGAAAGAATTGTGCGGCAGCCGGGTTCGCGTCGAGTGCGGCCTGCAGATCTGCGGGAATCTCGGCGTCTTTCTGCCGGTAGGCGGCATCCCAGCGACCGTCTGCCTTCGCCCGGTCGATCTCGGCCTGGCCGGCCGGCCGCATCCTGCCGGCGGCAACGAGCGCGGTGACGTGGTCGACGTTCACCTTCGACCAGGGGCTACGGGCCCGCCGCGGGGTGAACACCCGCAGGCTGAAGTCCTCGTCGAGGGAGCCGGCCTGGCCGTCGATCCAGCCGTGGCACAGCGCCACCTGCAACGCCTCCTGGTAGGTGATGCCCGCCGCCTTCGATGACTGCTTGCGCAGTTGCAGGCGCACGCCATCCGTTCCCTTGTGTGAGGCCAGCCAGGCCTCCCACTCGTCGGCCGTCGCGAAGTGCATGATCGGTTTGTCGGCGACGGCGGTCATGCCGTCCATCGTAGGAGCCGCGGCAGACGTAGGGTCGAATGGTGAGAATCACAGTGACCGGCGCGGCCGGACAGATCGGCTATGCCCTGCTCTTCCGCATCGCCTCCGGCGCCATGCTCGGCCCGGACGTGCCGGTCAGCCTGCGGTTGCTCGAGATCCCCCAGGCCGTGCGTGCAGCCGAGGGCGTCGCGCTCGAGCTGCAGGACTGCGCCTTCCCGTTGCTGGAGTCCGTCGACATCTTCGACGACGCGACCGCCGCCTTCGAGGGCGCGAACGTTGGGCTGCTGGTGGGCTCCCGTCCGCGTGCGGCCGGCATGGAGCGCGCCGACCTGCTCGCTGCGAACGGCGGAATCTTCGGACCCCAGGGGCGTGCGATCAATGCGGCCGCCGCCGACGACATCCGCGTGCTCGTGGTCGGCAACCCGGCCAACACCAACGCACTGATCGCTGCGGCGCATGCTCCGGATGTGCCGCCCGCTCGTTTCACCGCGATGACCCGTCTCGACCACAACCGGGCCGTGGCCCAACTTGCGGCCAAGACCGGATCGCCCGTCTCGTCGATCTCGAGGGTGACCATCTGGGGCAACCATTCGGCCGCCCAGTATCCGGACCTCTCGCACGCCCGCATCGACGGCGTGCCGGTGGAGGTGGACCGCGACTGGATCGAGCACGACTTCATCCCGACAGTCGCGAAGCGCGGCGCCGCCATCATCGAGGCCCGCGGGTCGTCGTCGGCAGCCTCCGCCGCCAACGCGGCCATCGACCACGTGCGCGATTGGGTGCGCGGCACCCCGCCCGGCGACTGGACGAGCGCAGCCATCCCCTCCGACGGATCGTATGGCGTGCCCGAAGGGCTGGTCAGCTCGTTCCCGGTGACCTCGGTGGGCGGCGAGTGGCAGGTCGTGCCGGGGCTCGAGATCGACGAGTTCTCCCGCGTGCGAATCGACGTGTCGGTGGCTGAGTTGCTCGAGGAGCGAGAGGCCGTGCGCGAGCTCGGGCTGCTCTAGTAACCGCTGAAGTAGTCGGTGTGCACCCGGCCCGCGCCGAGACCACGCAGTGCGACCCGGATCGTGTTGACGAGCCCGGGTGGCCCCGAGATGAAGGCGTGGCGCTTGGCAACATCCGGAACCCGTGAGGCGATGAGTTCGCGGGTGACGCGACCACTGCCCGCGTAGTCCCAGCTGGCAGGCATGTTCGCGGGCTTCACCGGGGACACCAGGATCACGCGTGCTCCGCTCTTGGCGAGCAGGTCGCCGTAGGGCAGATCCCCTGGATTGCTGTTCGAGTACACCACCACCACGTCGCGGTCCTGGCCCAGCGCGTGTGCGTGAGCCAACTGGCTCGCGAACGGCGTGATGCCGATGCCGCCCGCAACGAGCAGCAGCGGGGTCGACAGGTCTTTGGGCAGCTCGAAGTCGCCGCCGACCGTGGTGCCGCGCACGGT
>JBDUEC010000166.1:0-5124 GCA_040002655.1 Rhodoglobus sp.
CATGGGTCCATGGCGCAGCCCGGTAGCGCACCTGCATGGCATGCAGGGGGTCAGGGGTTCGAATCCCCTTGGATCCACAAATGAGAACGCCGCCCCACTGGGGCGGCGTTCTCGTTGTGAAGGGCGGCGAAACGCCACTCCCACCCGCCGCTACGATGGGATCCCCGGCAACTACCGAGAGGCGCCCGAGCAGATGGTCCCCCCGACGAGCCAGAATGGTTCGCCCAGGAGCAAGTGGCTGAAGCTCGCATGGCTTGTGCCTGCAGCGCTCGGGCTCTTGCTTCTTGTCGTTCTGGCGGCCAGGGGCCTGCGGGGTCTTCCGGCAGTGCAATCTTTCATTCGCGACTATCCGGGGGAGCCGGCCTTACTCGCGGGCACGGCCGAAGGCTTCACGGTCGCCACGGCGGTGCAGCACTTTCTCAACTCGTTCCTGATCCTCTTCGTGATCAGGACCGGCTGGCAGATCCGAACGGCTGTGCGGCCATCCGCCTTCTGGACCCGGAACAACACCGGCCTGGTGCGAACCCCACATCCGCCGATCCGGATTGGGCTGCCCACCTGGTTCCACCTCACGGTGAACTCCGCCTGGGTGCTCAACGGCCTGGTCTTCTACGTGCTGATTTTCGTCACGGGGGAGTGGAGGAGACTCGTGCCGGTGAGCTGGGACGTGTTTCCGCACGCGATCTCGGCCGGCATCCAGTACGCCTCACTGGAGTGGCCGGTCGTTGACGGCTGGGTCAACTACAACGGGCTGCAGTTACTGACCTACTTCATCACTGTGTTCGTCGCGGCGCCGATCTCCGTGCTGACCGGCCTGCGCATCTCGCCCGGTTTCGCGGCCCGGTTGCGTCGGCTCGACCGCGTCTTTCCACTCGGCGTCGCCCGAACTGTGCACTTCTGGTGCATGCTGTGGTTCGTGGGCTTCATTGCGGTGCACCTGACGCTGGTGCTCACCACGGGAGCACTGCGCAACCTCAACCACATGTACGCGGTGCGGGACGACCAGGCCTGGATAGGTTTCCTGATGTTTGCCGGCTCGATCGTGGTGATGATCGTCGCCTGGATCGGAGCCACCCCGCGGGTTCTCGCGGCTGTGGCCGCTCGTGGCGGCACGATTCGACGGTGAAGAAAGGTCACAGTAGACCTGTCAGTGCACCGTTTCCCCTTGACAGGGTGGACGGAAAGGTCCACTCTGTGTGCACGACCAGCTGGAACAACCCGTAGCTCTGCACAGCTCGCTGATCATGAACGGTGCTATCCGTTACATGAACTGGGGTTTTCATGGCTAGTGCACGTTCACTGTCTGTCCACACTTCCGGCGTAGCGCTCGCCACGCTTGTCGCTGCCGCGGTCCTGCTCGCCGCAGCCACGCCCGCGTCAGCGGCAGTGGTTCCCGCCGTCGGGCTCGGAGCCGCCGCGAGCTTCTCGGTGCTGGGCGGCTCCGCCGTGACCAACACTGGTCCCTCGACGCTCAACGGTGACCTCGGCGTCTGGCCGTCGGGATCGTTGCCCGGCTTCGGTCCGGCGACCCTCAACGGGGCGACCCACCAGACGGATGCCGTCGCGCTGCAGGCCCAGTCTGACGTGACGACCGCGGCGACGACCCTCATGAGCCTGCCCTCCTACAACGTGGGCACAGCCGACCTCGATGGACTCACCTTCCTCGCCGGCGCATACTCCTCGCCGAGTTCGCTGCTCTACGGCGGAACGATCACACTCGAGGGCGACGCCGACGATGTGTTCATCTTCACCTCGGTCAGCTCGCTGACCACTGCATCGTCGAGCACGGTCGCGTTCATCGGCGACGTGCAGGCGTGCAACGTGTTCTGGCGCATTGGCAGCACGGCGACCCTCGGCACCAATTCGAACTTCGTCGGCACGCTGATCGCGCAGACCTCCGTGGTCGCGCAGACCTCAGCCACGATTGCCGGGCGGCTGTTCGCACAGACGGCAGAGGTGACGCTCGACAGCAACGTGTTCAGCTGGCCCGCCTGCGACTCTTCCGGCGGCGACGGCAAGACCGGCGGCACGGACGTCGGGCTCACCTCCGCGGGACCGATGCCGACGGTGACGGCGGGGAGCACGCGTACCGCACCGGTTCCCGGAGCCGCCGTGGCGGGCACCGACGACACGCCGGTGACCGCGGTTGCCGCGACGGGTGGAACGAAACTGGCGGCCAACGCGCTCGCGGCCACTGGGCACGCAGCCACCGGGCTCGCAGCCACCGGGACGGCCCCTCTCGGCGCCCTGCTGGGTGGAGTGCTCCTAGTGGCACTCGGTGCGATCGCCGTCGTGCGCCGACGGCTCGTGGCCAATCGCGGCTGACCCGCGGGCGTGATCCGCCCGAATTCTCCGTAGTGTTGTCGCGGGAGCTTCTCCCACCCACGACCCGGAGGACGAACGCATGGCCCTGCTCAGTTTCATCGGACGGCTGATGCACAACCGCAGGGCGGATGGCGGGCGCTCGGTGTGGTTCGCCGAAGGGCTCGATGCGCCAGAGAGCATCATCATCGACAGTGCCGCGTTCGAGAACGGCGGCCCACTGCCCCGCAGCACGGCGGGCAGCGGCGTGGGTGACAACGTCTCGCCGGCACTGGAGTGGCACGGGGTCCCCGACCAGGCGAACCATCTGGTCTTCGTGCTCGAAGATGTCGATGTGCCGATGGCGACGCCCCTCATCCACACGCTGTCGATCGTTCCGCCGGGCGTGACCGCACTCGCGGCCGGTGACCTCGACCGGCGCTCGACCGTGGTCGAGTCGGTGGGCGGATTCGGACGCCGCGGATACCAGGGACCCCGCCCGATTCCGGGCCACGGTGTGCACCACTACGGCTTCATGCTCTTCGCGGTGGATGCGGATGTCGACACAACATCGCAGAAGACGGCGCTGGAGTCCATTGCAGGCCACGTCCTCGCGCGCGGACGGATCGTGGGGACGTACGAGCAGCCCTAGGCCGGCTCTGCGGCCTCCCGCGCCAGGGCCCGCCGGCGCACCGCGGCCTTGAACCACGCGGCATCCGGGATTCTGGACAGCAGTGGCCCCGCAATCACGGTGATGAGCACGTAGGCGGTCGCCAGCGGCGCGAGCAGCGGCTCAACTCCGGCACCGACCGCGAGGCCCGCGATGACGATGGAGAACTCGCCGCGGGGAGTGAGAGTGAGGCCGGTGCGCCAGCGCCCGGGGATACCGATGCCTGCACGCCTGGCCGCGAGGTAACCGGACAGCGTCTTGGTGGCAATCGTGACGACCGCGAGTCCGAAGGCCGGCAGGACTACGGGAAGGATGTCGGCGGGGCTGGTCGAGATTCCGAAGAAGACGAAGAACACCGTGGCGAACAGGTCACGCACCGGAGCCAGCACCAGCGTGGCGTTGTGGGCGACCTGGCCGGAGATCGCGATTCCGACCAGGAAGGCACCAACCGCTGCGGAGACGCTCACCTGTTCCGCGAGACCGGCGATCAGCATCGTGAGGCCGAGCACCCCGAGCAGCAACGGCTCGGCATCGTGGGCGGAGAACAGGCGCGAGAGGAACTTGCCGTAGCGCACCGCGATGAAGAGGATCACGATCACCACGCTCACCGCGATCACCACCGTGGTGGCGCCCTGCAGCAGCCCGGCGCCAATCACGAGCGCGGACAGCACCGGCAGGTAGAACGCCATGGCGAGATCCTCGATGACCAGCACGGAGAGGATCACCGGTGTCTCGCGGTTGCCGAGGCGACCGAGGTCGCGCAGTACCTTGGCGATCACACCGGAGGACGACACCCAGGTCACCCCGCCGAGCGCGACCGCGGCGATTGGGCCCCAGCCCAGCACGAGGGCGAGCGCGGCCCCTGGTACCGCGTTGAGCAGCCCATCGAGGAGGCCGGCCACCCGTGACTGGGCGAGGCTCTTCATGAGCTCGGCGGGGGAGTACTCGAGTCCGAGCATCGCGAGCAGCAGGATCACCCCGATCTCGGAGCCCACCACGAAGAAGTCCTCGCTGGCATCGAGTGGCAGCAGGCCGCCGTGGCCGACCGCGAGCCCGGCGAGCAGGTAGAGCGGGATCGGTGAGACCCCGAAGCGGATCGCGACCCGACCCAGGATGCTCAGCACGAGAAGGAGGGCTCCAACCTCGATCAGCAGCAGGGTCGTGTCGTGCACGGTGCCGCCTAGCTTGGGCCGCGGTCGATGAGTTTGCTGAGGGCATCCAATCCCTTGCGGGTGCCCACGGCGACGATCACGTCTTCGCGTTCGAACAGCACGTCTGGCGTCGGCGATGCGATCACCTGGGAACCCCTGGCGATCGCCACGATCGACGCACTCGTCAGCGTGCGAGCTTTGGTGTCACCCATCGGGCGCCCCACGAACTTGGAGTCGCTCGGCAGCTCGATCTCCTCGGTGTAGAGGCCCACGGCCTTCTCACCGAGTCCGGAGAGGCGGCTCAGGGTGATCGACGCGCCCAGCAGCTCCGCGAGCGCGGCTGCCTCGTCGTCGGTCAGCGGGATCGAATCGGTGCTGGCATCTGGATCGTCAGCATCGAAAAGGGCCAGGTCCCGTTCACCGGTGCGATGGGATACGACGCTCACGCGCCTGCCGCCACCGGTGATCACGTCGTTGCGCACACCGATGCCGGGCAGATCGACTCGCTCTATTCGCACTCCCACGATTCCACGGTATCAGCCGCGCCCCGGGGGCTCCCCGGTCAGGCCGCGACGCCGTACTTCTTCATCGACGTCTCGACGATTGTGAGCCCCTCAAGACCGGGCATGCGCGAGATGTGCTCGTCGAGCTTGCGGATCTCCCGCAGGCCCTCCTCGCCGGAGAAGATGTGGCTCATCACGTGATTGACCTCTTCAGGCCCCATGATGCTCGAGCCGACCGGACCCCAGGCGTTCTTGAGCGCGAAGCGAGCCAGAACCTGGGCCTTCTTGCTCTTGCCGAGGCGTTCGCGCGCCTGGGTGGCGTAGAAGGCCACGTGACGGGCCTCCTGCTTGGCGATGCGGCGCAGCAGTTCGGCAAGCACCGGGTGCTTCTCGAGGTCGGCCAGTCGGTTGTACGCGGCGACGGCGGACCACTCGTTGGCCGCTCCCCAGATCATGTGCACGGCGATGAAGTCCTTGCCGACGATATTGCCGAGCAGCG
>JBDUEC010000167.1:0-5110 GCA_040002655.1 Rhodoglobus sp.
GCCTCGAATCCCTGCGGCGCTGTCACGCTCACGGTGCCACCCCATCCACTGTCAGTCCGGTGGTCTCGGCGAGCCCGAGCGCGATGTTCGCGGACTGGATGGCGGCCCCGGCGGTGCCCTTGACCAGGTTGTCGAGGGCGGTGACGGTGACCACCCGGCCGACGGTTTCGTCGATCGCCAGGCCGATCAACGCGGTGTTTGCGCCGAGGGTGTCGGCCGTGCGCGGGAACTGCCCGGCCGGCAGCAACTGCACGAAGGGCTCGTCGGCGTACGCGGCTTCGAAGGCGTCCCGCACCTGCGCGGCACTGGCCCCGGAGGCGAGCTTCGCCGTGGATGTCGCGAGGATGCCCCGGCTCATCGGCACCAGCATCGGAGTGAACGAGACGCTCACGCCGACCCCGCCGGCCGCGCGCAGGTTCTGGCGGATCTCCGGGTTGTGGCGGTGGACTCCCCCGACCGCGTATGCCGAGGCGCTGCCGAGCACCTCGCTCGCCAGCAGGTCGGTGCGCAGGCTCTTGCCTGCGCCGGAGGGACCGACTGCGAGAACCGCAACGAGATCGTCGGCCGCGATCACACCGGAGCGGATGCCGGGGGCCAGCCCCAGCGTGATCGCCGTGACGTTGCACCCGGGCACCGCAATGCGCTTCGCCCCCGCGAGCCGCTGCCGCTGGCTGCCGCCGTCGGAGAGCACCAGTTCGGGCAGTCCATAGGCCCAGGCGCCGAAGTACTCGCCACCATAGAACGCGGCCCAGTCTGACTCGCTCTCGAGCCGGTGGTCAGCACCGCAATCAACGACCAGCACGTCGTGCGGCAGGGACTCAGTGATCGCGCCCGACTTGCCGTGCGGCAGCGCCAGGAACACCAGGTCGTGGCCGGCCAGTACCTGCGGGGTCGTCTCCTGCAGGGTCAGGTGCGCGAGTGAGCGCAGGTGCGGCTGCACGGCCGCGAGGGGCTGCCCGGCGTTCTGGAACGCCGTGACAGTCGTGACATCAAAGTCGGGATGCGCGGAGAGCAACCGGAGCAACTCACCACCCGCGTAGCCGCTGGCACCAGCCACGGCGACGGATATGGACATTTCTCTACCTTTGCGAGAGGACGGACGAGGAATGGGGCGGCGACGTAACGCAGGAAACTGACTCAGTCAGTCGCGGAACGGCGCCTACGCTCGCTCGTCGGTGCCACGGCGTCGCGAAGCCATGGGCAGCACTCGGCTGTCGCCACGGGTCACACGAAGGTCGGTCACATTAAGGAGCGTACTCCCCTCCCCATCAGACCGGCGAATCGCTACCCTTGTCGCCAGTGGGTGTCTCCAGTGCACCCCGCACAAAGGAGAACCCATGTCAGACCTCGATGGACTCATCAACCTCATTCCGATCGGCGACATTGCGACCAAGCTCGGCATCCCGCCGGCCATCGCCGAGATGGCGGTCAAGGCAGCAGTCCCCGCGATCGTGGGCGGTCTCGCCGCGAACGCCAAGACGCCGGAAGGCGCCAAGTCCATCGAGAAGGCACTCACCCGCCACGTGGGGCTCTCCCCCAAGGCTCAGGCCCGTGCGGATGCCGAAGATGGCCAGAAGATCGTCAACAACGTCTTCGGCGCCAAGACCGAGCAGGTCACCGCAGCAGTCGCGGAGAAAGCTGGCGGCGGCGCGACCCAGGACATCATCGCCAAGGTGCTGCCGATCGTCGCGCCGATCATCCTGTCCTTCATCGCCTCGAAGGTGCTCGGCGGCGGCAGTGCTGCGGCACCGACCACAGCAACGGCGGCACCAGCGGCCTCCGGGGGCGGCATCGGCGACATCCTCGGCGGTCTCATGGGATCGCAGGCCGGGCAGGACATGATTGGCGGGGTTCTCGGCGGGCTGCTCGGCGGTGGAAAAAAGTAGGTATTGGCGCTGCGTCTCTGAGAAGCATCGCTTCTTAGCTCAAACAGTGAAGAGTTCCGGCGACCGAAAAGCGTGGTCACCGGGACTCTTCACAACTCGCCCGGAATCGACACTCCTCACAGACGCCAAGTGTCGACGAGTCCACGGCGAGTGCACGGCGAAGAAACGTCTCGGTATTGGGCGCGCTCGATGGCTACGCTTTGTTTGGGCGCCCACCGGGGCATCCTGAACGCGCAAGGGGTAAATGAATGTCTGAATTTGACAGCCTGCTCAGCATGATTCCGATTGGCGACATTGCCAAGAAGCTCGGACTCGACGAGAACCTGGTGAAGACGGCCGTAGCGGTCGCCGTCCCCGCTATCGTTGGCGGTCTCGCCGCGAACGCCAAAGACGCCGACGGCGCCAAGTCGCTCGAAAACGCGCTGGGCAGCCACGCCGGCAAGTCGACGAAGCTCGACGACATCGACGAAGCCGATGGCAAGAAGATCGTCAGCCACGTCTTCGGTACTAAGAAGGACGACGTCGTCGCGGCCGCCGCGACCAAGGCCGGCGGAATCGACCTAGGACCGATCATCGCCCAGATTCTGCCGATCGTCGCCCCGATCGTGCTGTCCTGGGTGGCGACCCAGTTCCTCGGACAGAAGACCGCGACCGCCAGCAAGCCGGCCGCAGCTCCGGCGACGACGTCCGGTGGCGGCATCGGCGACATCCTCGGCGGGCTGCTCGGCAGCAAGGAAGGGCAGGACGTGCTCGGCGGGGTTCTGGGCGGGTTGCTCGGGGGCAAGAAGTAGCGCCGACCTGAGAAATACCGCTTCTCAGCTCAAACAGTGAAAGGTCCCGACACCCGAAAAGCGTGGGTGTCGGGACCTTTCACAACTCGCCCGGAATCGGCATCCCTCAGGTCGGCTGGTTGCGGCACATCACCACCCCACCGAGTCACGTGGCGTGGCGGGTTAGTCGCGGAGGGTGGCCCGGTGGCGGGTTGAGGCCAGCGTCACGGCGGCGGTTTTGGCCTCGGTTGCCTCGGCCGCGGTGAGCGTGCGGTCTGGGGCCCGGAAGCGCAGGGCGAAGGTGAGGGACTTGGTGCCGTCGGCCACGCCCTGGCCCCGGTAGTCGTCCACCAGGCGGGCGGACTCCAGCAGCGGGCCTGCCCCCTCGATCACGGTCGCGAGTACGTCGCCGGCCGGGACATCCGCTGTCACGACCAGGGAGAGGTCCTGCGTTGCCGCGGGCATGGTGGCGATCGGAGTCGGAACGATCTCACGCGCGGCGAGCTCCAGCAGCAGGTCGACATCCACCTCGAAGAGTCCGACAACCCGCGGCAGGTCGCGCTCGGCAGCGATAGCCGGCAGCAACTCCCCCGCGTAACCGACGAGCGCCTCGCCCACCCAGAGCGACGCGGTGCGGCCCGGGTGCATGGCCCTGTGCGCTCCCTGCTTGACGGTGACCGCAACGGAGAGAGCAGCCGCCAGCTGGCGCACCGCGGCAACCGCATCGGCGAGGCCGGACGGCACGCCGACCTGTCCGGGCTGCTTCTCGATCGACTCGCCGAGGAACAGGCCCGCCGCGTGCCACGGCTGCGGCGGAATGCTGGCATTGAGGTCGGCGAGCACGGCGTCACTGGGGCGTGCGTTGCCGACGGGCAGCTGCCCGCTGCCGTACGTTGCGCCAACGGCCGGCTGGAAGACCACGCCGAGTTCGAACAGGGCGAGGTCGGTGAGGCCGCGGGACAGGTTCCGACGCGCGATGTCGATGAGGCCGGGCAGCAGCGAGGTGCGGAGGTAGGAGGCCTCCGCGTCGAGCGGATTCGCCAAGCGGATCGCCGGGGTGGTGGCATCCGTGGCACTTCCGAACGCGTCGATCGTGTCTTTGGCAAGGAACGGATAGGCGAGCACCTCGGTGAGGCCGCTCGCAGCCAGGCTGTTCGCGGCCGATCTGCGCAGGCGCTGCTCACGGGTGAGCCCTCGACCGGGCGGGGCGACCGGGAGCACCGACGGGATGCGGTCATAGCCAACGATGCGGGCGACCTCCTCGGCCAGTGTCGACTTGTCGTCGAGGTCCGGACGCCACGCGGGTGGCGTCACTGTTTGACCGCCGGTCGACGCCGCGATGGTGCCACCGATTGCGGTGAGCGAACCGCTGATCTCGTCGGCGGAGTAGTGCACGCCCACGAGTTTCTCGATGTAGCCATCCGGAAGTTCGATGGGCTTCGGCGCAACCGAGTTGTCGAGCGTGGAGCCGAGTGGGTCAGCTGTGCCGCCGGCCAACTCGACGAGCAACTCGACGACACGCGCCGCGC
Source organism: Rhodoglobus sp. (assembly GCA_040002655.1). Lineage (GTDB taxonomy): Bacteria > Actinomycetota > Actinomycetes > Actinomycetales > Microbacteriaceae > Rhodoglobus. Next base: position 4,186 of record JBDUEC010000167.1, read on the forward strand.
CCGGGGCGGCCACCTTCGGGTCCACTCCGCGCTCGTAGCGGCGGGCAGCCTCGCTCCACAGCTTGTGCCTGCGCGCCGTGCGGGCAATCGTGATCGGCTCCCAGTTCCCGGCCTCGACGAGCACGTTCGTGGTCGTGTCGCTGATCTCGGTGCTGGCTCCACCCATGACGCCGGCGAGGCCGATCGCACCGGAGTCGTCGGTGATCATCAGGTCCTGTGCGTCAAGTGTGCGCACCTGCCCGTCCAGCGTCTCGAACTTCTCGCCGGCCTTCGCACGACGAATGGTGAAGCCGCCCTGGAGCTTGTCGAGATCGTAGGCGTGGATCGGCTGGCCGAGCTCGAGCATCACATAGTTGGTGATGTCCACGACAAGCGAGATCGAGCGGATGCCGGCCAGGGCAAGCCGGGCCACCATCCACGGCGGCGTGGGCCGAGTGGGGTCGACGCCCCGCACGGCCCGGGCGACGAAGACACTCACGCCGATGGCGCCGCGCACCGGGGCGTCATCCGCTACGGACACACTGAATCCGGTGCCCTCGACGACGGTCGGCAGCGACGCCGGGTCGGTGAATTTCGCTCCGGTCGAGTGCGAGTATTCACGGGCGACACCGCGAATCGAGAAGGCGTAGCCGCGGTCGGGCGTGACGTTGATCTCGACCGCGAAGTCGTCGAGGCCGAGGAGCGCGATCGCGTCGGTTCCGAGCTCCGGGTCGAGCCCGAGGCTCTTCAGCAGCAGGATTCCATCGTGCTCGTCGCCGAGGCCCAGCTCGCGCGCGGAGGCGATCATGCCATCCGAGGTGTGGCCGTAGGTCTTGCGGGCGGCGATGGGGAAGGGCCCCGGCAGCACGGCGCCGGGCAGTGACACGACCACCTTGTCGCCGACGGCGAAGTTGTGGGCGCCGCAGACGATGCCGCGCGGCTCGGA
>JBDUEC010000168.1:0-5073 GCA_040002655.1 Rhodoglobus sp.
CGCACCGCTGAGCCACAGCGAGTCGGCCGCCATCGTGCGCAGCTCTGTGACGTGCAGATGCGGCGTGATGCGGTCGGCCAGGGCGCGGATCGCTTCGACGGCCTGGACGGCGAACCGGCGCGGCACCAGGTACTCGGTCTGCAACTCGTCGCCGTTGCTCGGGGTGAAGCCGAGCTTGAAGTGGGCGAGCCGCTCGTTCCACGGGCCGGGCACGCCGCCCTGCACCGTCGTGTTCGAGGCGGGCATGTCCGCGATCATGTGAGTGCTCGCGATGAACGGCTTCGCACCGAACAGGTCCTGCGGCGGCTTCGCGGCATCCATGCGGCTCTTCAGCCACACCGAGGTGATCTGCTGCCACTCGGTGAACACGCTCACGCTGTACGCGCGGGAGGTGATGGCGTCGAAGTTATCGAGCAGTGCGCTCCAGCCGAGTCCCTGGTAGACGTCTTGGCGCACAGTGAAGGTGGGCTCGATGTCGAGGGTCACTCGGGAGAGAACGCCCAACGCGCCGAGTGCGACGACCGCGCCATCGAAATCGGGGTCGACCGGAGTGATCGAGCGCAACTCGCCGCTTGCGGTCACGAACTCGAGACCGGAGACCGCCCGGGAGAGATTGCCATTGCGATCGCCGGAGCCGTGGGTGCCCGTGGCGATCGCGCCCGCTACCGAGATGTGGGGGAGCGATGCGAGGTTGCGCAGAGCCCAGCCGGCGTCCTGCAGCACCGTCGCGAGGTCGCCGTACCTGAGGCCGGCCGAGAACGAGACCGTCTCGGTGTCCGGGTCGATGACGATTCCGGGGTCGATGCCCTCGAGCGACACGAGTTCTGCCGAGTCGGCGAGGTCGTTGAATGAGTGCCGGGTGCCGAGGGCGCGGATGCGCGGGGCGGTGGCCACGATGTCCCGCAGCTGCTCAACCGTGGTGGGGCGGTGCAGGGTGTCGGCGCGGTACTCGTGGTACCCGGCCCAGTTGGTGCCGACGCTCACGGCAGCAGAACGGCGATGACCACGACAACCGCGGCCGCGACGAGGGAGAGGCCGAGGATCGAAATCGCCTTGCGCTGGTCCTTCCTGCGGTACTCCTGTTCGTGCACCGCCTCGGTCTTGCCGACCTCGGAGCCGAAGTTGAACAGGCCGGACATGCCGAAGCGCGCGCAGAAGTGGAACGCGGCCTGCAGGAATCCGGATGCACCCAGCCCCGCCGGCAACGCGACCAGGAGTCGCCACGGGTCGGGCACGTGGAAGACCACGAAGGCCACCAGAGCGAGAACCGTTACGACGGCGCCAATGATGCCGGACTGGCGCCGCATCCGGATCTCGGCCGGGCCGATGTTGCAGACGCCGGGCTGGTACACGCTGGTGGAAGTCGACATGCCTCCATTCTGTACCCGGCGCGGGAGCCTAGGATGACGCCATGAAGCGCGCGAGACGGAGCATGCTTCCGCGCGATGAGTCCGGCTACCGTGCTCGCCGGGTTCGCGGTGCAACCTTCTTCACCAGCCGCCGCGCGTTCGACGACCTCACCATCGTGGTCAAGCGATTCCCGCGGCGAGCGGATGGCACGGGCCCCGACTTCGTGCTGGTGCACGGCATCGGCGTCTCCTCCCGGTACTACCAACCGGCGGCGGCCGAGCTCGCGAAACTCGGTACCGTCTACCTGGTGGACCTGCCGGGCTACGGCGCGGCCCCGAATCCGCGGCGCGATGTCTCGATCGCCGACCACGCCGGGGTGCTTGCGAAGTTTCTGGCCTCATCGAACCTCCCGAAGCCGGTGCTCGTCGGGCACTCGATGGGGTCGCAGGTGGTGAGCCGGCTCGCCGTCGACTCGCCAGAGGTCACCGACCACATCGTGCTGATGGCTCCGACGATGCCGCCGAAGGAGCGCTCGTCACTGTGGCCGGGAGCGTGGCGCCTCGTGGTCGATGGGCTGTGGAACCCGCCCTGGGCGAATGTGATCGTCGCGACCGACTACTTCTTCCGGTGCGGCATCCCGTACTTCCTGCAGCAGTGCCCGCACCTGCTCGGCGACCGCATCGAGGATCGGCTGCCGCAGGTCACGGCGAAGACCCTGGTGCTCGGCGGCGACCACGACCTGGTCGTGCCGGTCGAGTGGGCGCGCACAGTGGCTTCCCTCGTTCCTGGGGCCACCTTCCGCACGGTGAAGGGGCCGCACCTGGTGATGTTCAGCGACCCAGTCGGAGTGGCGACCGCCATCACCGAGCACGCGTCAACATGAAGTTCACCGACTTGGCCTGGCAGGTCGCCCTCGACTACGTCTACGCGACGTCGGCGAGGGCGGGCAACCTGGTGCGCGGCGGGGTGCCCGATGCCCTGTCCAGCGGCGAGCGCACGCCCGTGCTGCTCATCCCTGGGGTGTACGAGCCCTGGCGCTTCCTGCTGCCGATCGGGCGGCGGTTGAGCGCGCTGGGACATCCGGTGCACGTGCTGCCCGAGCTCGGCTACAACCTCGCCCCGATCGCGGATACGGCTGCGTTCGTCCAGCGCTACCTCGACGACCACGACCTTGAGCGCGTCTCGATCGTGGGGCACAGCAAGGGCGGCATCGTCGGCAAGCACATGATGGCGATCAACGACCTGTCGCACCGCATCGAGCGGATGGTGGCGATCGCCAGTCCGTTCACGGGCTCCACGCGGGCCAAGTACGTTCCCGTGCGCACGATCCGCCCCTTCCTGCCCGGCAACGAACTGCTCACCACCCTCGCCGCCAACCTCGAGCTGAACGCCCGCATCACTTCGATCTACCCGGCCGAGGACCAGGTGATTCCGAACGGGAGCTACCTCGAGGGCGCCACGAACGTGGTGCTGCCTCTCGTGGGCCACTTCCGCATCCTTTCCGATCCTCGGGTCGTGGGTGCGGTGGTGGCGGCAGTCGACGAATAGGCGAATTGGGTAATCGTCTTCTTCATGAATATCGTCGTGCACCGAAAGAATGGTTGAACATGGGAACTCACGCAAACGCCCGCCTCTGGTTCAATCCACGCGAGGCGCACGGAATCGAGGGCGTCCTTGCGCCGCGCACACCTTCAATCCTGTTCTACTTTGTGAGCGAAACCGGAGTCCGGAGCGATGCGGCGGTCGGAGCGTTCATTGTTCCTATTGAGCGAGGCGAACTCGTAGCCGGTGCTGAAGACGTTCTTGTGGATCTGGTCTTTTGGAACGACGCGTTGGAAGGAAAGGTCCTGGAAGGTCAGGAGTTCGAGATGTGGTACGGGCGGACGATCGGCCATGGCCGAATAGTCGGACCACAACTGCCCTTCGACGGCTTCGACACCTCGTCCTAGTTCGTCGGTCCACGAGCGGGGTGCTGGATGCTGGGAGCCCTTCCGAGGAACGAAACGACACCGGCCGGGTGTTGACTAGCACCATGACCCGCGAACAGCGACTCGTTCTCATCATCGCCATCCTTGCGTCGTTCGTCGCGTTCCTCGACGGGACCGTGATCAACGTTGCCCTGCCCGCGATCACGCGGGAACTTGGGGGCGGCCTCAGCGTGCAGCAGTGGATAGTCGACGCCTACCTGATCACGCTCGGGTCACTGATTCTGCTCGCCGGTTCACTCTCCGACGTGTTCGGTCGCATCGTGGTGCTGCGGGTGGGGCTCATCGGCTTCGGCGTGGCATCCCTGCTGATCGCGGTGGCTCCGAACGCCGAGCTCGTGATCGTGCTGCGCGCCGTGCAGGGCATCGCGGGCGCGCTGCTGGTGCCGAGCTCGCTCGCCCTGATCCTCTCCACCTTCCGGGATGCCGCCCAGGCCAAGGCAATCGGCCTCTGGACCGCATGGACGAGCGCCGCATTCCTCGCCGGCCCGATCCTCGGCGGCCTCTTCGTCGACTACCTCAGCTGGCGGCTCGTGTTCGCCATCAACGCGCTACCGATCGCGGTGACCCTCTGGTTGCTGGTGCGGCTCGGGCACAAGGATGTGCGCAAGCCGGGTGTGACCATCGATTACCCGGGCGCGCTGCTCGGCATCCTCGGACTCGGTGGTCCGGTCTTCGCTCTCATCGAGCAGGGCAACTTCGGCTGGGGTAGCCCCGTCATCTTCCTGCCCTTCGGTCTCGGCATCCTGTGCTTCGCGGCGTTCATCTGGTGGCAAACCCGCGCGAAGATGCCGATGCTGCCGCTCGGCCTGTTCCGAGTGCGCAACTTCGCGGCGGGCAACATCGCCACGGCGCTGGTCTATGGCGCGCTCAACCTCGGCGGGCTCATCGTCACGGTCTACCTGCAGGAAGTAGCCGGATTCCCTGCGACGCTCGCGGCCCTGGCCTTCCTGCCGGTTTCGCTCGGCAACGTGTTCCTGTCATCCGTCTTCGGCACCCTCAGCGGCAAGTACGGGCCGCGGTTCTTCATGACCGTGGGCCCGATCATCGCCGGGGCCGGCTACCTGCTGATGCTCATGATGGGCGAGCACGTGAACTACTGGTTCGACACCCTGCCCGGCATCATCGTGTTCGCCGTGGGCCTCTCGATGACGGTCGCGCCGCTCACGGCAGGAATCCTCGGGTCGATCTCGAGCGAGCAGGCCGGCATCGGTTCCGCGACCAACAATGCGGTGGCCAGGGTGGCCGGTCTCATCGCGATCGCGATGCTCGGGCTGATCGTGGGCGGCGTACTCAACGTGGAGTCGTTCCACCGGGTGCTTGTCGTGGTCGCGGCGCTGTTGGTCGCGGGGGGCGTGGTGTCCTTCATCGGAATCCGCAACCCGGCCCACATCGCAAAGCCGGCGGAGCCGGTCGAGAGCTAGGGCGCCGGGATCTCGTAGGAGTCGCCGTACACCTTCCAGGCGAGCGGCAGATGCAGGTCGAGGTTGCCGTCGTGCAGGAACACGCGCTGCGCGGTGCTCACACGAGTGGTGTCTGTGTGGGCTTCCTCCGTGTTCATGGCGGCCTCGCGGGCATCCAGGAACGCGTCGAGGTACACGGTCTCGTCGCCGCCCTTCGACGGCGGGTCGGCGTGCTCGAGCGCAGTCCTGCGGATGCCGCCGAAACTCACCGGATCGTCGCCCGGCCCGTGCATGACCATGGCGTCGTAGTACGCGAACTGGCCGAGCGCGTGCAG
>JBDUEC010000169.1:0-5064 GCA_040002655.1 Rhodoglobus sp.
GCGGCATCCTTGGCCTGGTCCTGCTGGCCGAGGAACACCGGAATGGCGATCGCGGCAAGGATGCCGATGATCAGAACCACGACCAGGAGCTCGATGAGCGTGAAGCCCTTTTCGTCGTTCTTGAGTTTGTCCTGCTTGGCAGCGAGTGACTTGTGAATTGCAGCAATCATTGTTTTTTCCTGTTCCGTCTGTGAAGAGTGGACAGGAGGTCCCCCAGTAGTACTGACCCCCACCGATGATGTTCCTGCCTTCGGTGAGGCCGCGTAAATCCCGCGAATAGGGGGTATGACGCGAGTTCGCACCCCCAATCCGGGGGAGCTTTTTTCAGTGGATCTGCTGGTAGATCGTGAAAATCGGCATGTAGAGAGCGATGATCATTGCGCCGATGATCGTGCCGATGACGACGATCATGAGTGGCTCGATCAGCGACGTGAGCTGCTCCGTGGTCGACTGAACTTCGTCGTCGTAGAAGTCCGCAATCTTGTTGAGCATCTGCTCCATCGAACCGGAATCCTCGCCGACCGCGATCATCTGCGTGACCATCGGCGGGAAGACCGGTTCGGCCATCAGTGGCTCTGCAATGGTCTTGCCGTTGCGCACGGAGTCCTGCACCTTGTGCAGGGCCTCCTGAATGACCCAGTTGCCAGACGTGTCACCGACGATCGCGAGCGACTGCAGCACGGGCACCCCCGAACCGGTCATCGTAGCGAAGTTGCGAGCGAAGCGGGCGATGGCCACCTTCTTGAACAGTAGACCGAACACCGGGAGCTTGAGCTTCCACGGGTCGACGACGCTACGCACCTTGTCTGCGTGCTTGTTCTTGCGCCACCAGATGGCGAAAGCCACGATGCCGACCGCGAGTACCGGGGCGACCCAGACCATCGACTCCGAGATGGTCACCAGAATCTGGGTGGGCAGCGGCAGCTCGCCGCCCAGGTCCGCGAACATCTTCTTGAACACCGGCACCACGAAGAGGAGCATCGCCACCACAGACACGAGCGAGATGATGAGAACGACGACCGGGTAGGTCATGGCCGACTTGATCGTGTTGCGCAGTTTGACATCCGCTTCGAAGGTGCCGGCAATCGAGTTCAGAGACTGGTCGAGGAACCCACCGATCTCGCCCGCGCGCACGAGGTGAATCATCAACGGCGGGAAGACCTGCGAGTGCCGGGCGAGTGCCTCAGAGAACGACGAACCGGACTCGACCTGGGTGCGCACCGTGTTCAAGGTACGTTTGAGGGCTTTGTTCTCGGTCTGGTCGGCGAGGATCGTCAGGGCGCGCAGCAGCGAGAGCCCTGCGCCCATCATCGTGGAGAGTTGTCGGCTCATGATCGCGAGATCCTTGAGGCCGACGCCCTTCTCGAACGCACCGAGGCTGATCTCCATCTGCAGGCCGGTGCCTCCGGTCGCCGGGGTGATCGAGGTGGGTGAGAGTCCCATGGTGCGCATGCGCGACACCGCGGCCGACTCGCTCGGTGCCTCGATGCGGCCCTTGACGATCTTGCCTGCGGCATCCCGGCCCTTGTACGCCCACGCCTGTGCTGTCGACACCTAGTGCCTCGTTTCCTTGGATGCGAATTCCTGAGTTGCGAATTCCTGGCCGACCGGATTGGTCGGTTCGGCCCGGTGCACCAGGCGCTTGAAACTCTCGGGATCGTGGACCTTCTCCAGCGCCGCCCCGTGGGTGATGAGTCCCTCATTGACGAGTTCCGCCAAATGCTGGTCCATGGTGTGCATGCCCAGGCTCCGACCGGCCTGGATGGCAGTGGGAATCTGGTACGTCTTCCCCTCGCGAATCAGGTTGGCAACGGCGGGAGTCGTCATCATGACCTCGGTGGCCACCACGCGGCCGTGACCCGTCGCACTCTTCACGAGCGTCTGGCACACCACACCCTGCAGTGTCGCCGCGAGTTGGGCGCGCACCTGCCCCTGCTGATGCGGCGGGAACACGTCGATCACGCGGTCGATCGTCTGCGGCGCATCCTGCGTGTGCAGGGTGGCGAACACCAGGTGGCCGGTCTCCGCGGCGGTGAGCGCCACCGAAATGGTCTCCAGGTCGCGCAACTCACCGATGAGAATCACGTCGGGGTCCTGTCGCAGCACGTGCTTGAGCGCTGCACCAAAGCTGTGGGTGTCGTTGCCGACCTCCCGCTGGTTCACGAGCGACCGGTGGTTGCCGTGCAGAAATTCGATCGGATCCTCCACCGTCATGATGTGGTCGGTGCGGGTTCGGTTGACGAGGTCTACCAGGGCCGCGAGGGTCGTCGACTTGCCGGAGCCCGTGGGGCCGGTCACCAGCACGAGACCACGCGGCAGGGTGGCGAAGTGCGCGACCGAATCGGGCACACCGAGATCCTTCAGCTGCTTGATCTCGGTCGGGATGAGGCGGAAGGCCGCCCCCATGGCATCCCGCTGCTGGTACAGGTTCACGCGAAAGCGTGCGTTCACCGAGATGGTGAACGCGAAGTCGAATTCGAGGTCGCGGTCGAAGGCCTGCTGCTGGGCCGGCGAGAGGATGCTGCGCAGCGCGGCATCCACTTTGTCGGCGGGCCACGGCACCGCACTGGGCACGGGCGTGAGTGCCCCGTCGATGCGGAGCGTGGGCGGAGCGTTCACCGAAACGTGCAGGTCGGACGCGTTCAGCCGCAGCACCTCCTGAAGGGCGGCCATCAGGTCGGGGTCGGGGTTGAGACCCTCGTTGCGGGCCAGCCCGGCCAGGTAGGACTGCTGCGCGAACACGTTGGGAACCGGCGGTGGCGCGAACAGCTGCTCCGGCTCGACGTACACCGGCGGCGCCAGAGCGGACGGCGCGAACAGGGGGTCGGCGACCGGAATCGGCTGGGCCGACGCGAGGTAGGGATCGCCGACGGGGGGAAACCCCGCGGCGGGCTGGGTGGGCGGCGGCGCGGCCAGCGGATCGCTGAAGTTCGGCCAACCCTCGATCGGCGGCGGCGGCGCGTCAGCGTAGTTCTTGGGCCGTTGGCGCAGCGTCGGAGGCGCGAATGACGGCGGGGTGCCGTCGTCACCATTGACCGGAATCTCGTATACGGGCTTGCTCACAATGTTCCCCCCAGGAACTAGGCGACTACTCGCAGGATCTCTTCGACGGATGTGTGGCCGAGTTTCGCTTTCGCCCAGCCGTCTTCGCGCAGCGTCAGCATTCCCTGCTGACGGGCAAGTGTCGCGATCTCCGCGCTGGACGCCCGGGCGACCGCTAGGCGCTCGATGTCCTCGGTGACGGTCATCACCTCGTGGATCGCGATGCGACCGCGGTAGCCGGTGTTCGAGCAGGTGGTGCAGCCCACCGGGCGGAAGAGGGTGGGAACCGGCTCGTTCATCGGGTCGAAGCCGACCCGCAGGTTGACGAGCTCGAGCGCGTCATGCGCGTACGGCTGTTTGCAGCGGTCACACAGCCGGCGTGCAAGGCGCTGGGCCACCACGCAGTCCAGCGCTGAGCCGACCAGGAACGGCTCGATGTCCATCTCGGTGAGGCGGGTGATGGCGCTCGGTGCGTCATTGGTGTGGAGTGTGCTCAGCACGAGGTGACCGGTGAGCGAGGCCTCGATCGCGATCTGCGCGGTCTCGTGGTCGCGGATCTCGCCGAGGAGCACGACATCCGGGTCGGAGCGCAGGATGCTTCGTAGCGCGCTCGCAAACGTGAGCCCGGCCTTCGGGTTGACCTGCACCTGGTTGATCCCCGGCATGCGGTATTCGACCGGGTCCTCGACCGTAATCACGTTGATCTCGGGGCGGGCGACCGCATGCAGCGTCGTGTAGAGGGTGGTCGACTTGCCCGAACCAGTCGGGCCTGTGACCAGGATCATGCCGTACGGCTTGGTGTACGAGGCCTTGTACGCCTCGAAGTTGCGCTCGAGCAGGTGTAGTTCTTCGAGGCCGCGAGCGGTGTCCGAGTTGTCGAGGATTCGCATCACGACCTTCTCGCCGAACACCGTCGGCAGGGTCGCCACCCGCAGGTCGATCTTGCGACCGCCGTGGCTCACCGACATCCGCCCGTCCTGCGGTTTGCGCCGCTCGGCGATGTCGATGTCGGCCATGATCTTGAGGCGGCTGGTCACCCCGTTCTGCACGGCCTTCGGCGCGGTCTGCATCTCGTGCAGCACGCCATCGATGCGGTAACGAACCCGCACCTCGTGCTCACCCGGCTCGATGTGGATGTCGGAGGCATGATCCTGGATGCCCTGGCTGATCAGCAGGTTGACGAAGCGCACGATCGGGGCGTCGTCTTCGTGCGGCTCGTTCTCGGTGATGGCGAGATCCCGCGACCCGCTCTCCTCCTCGAGCGCCGTCGTGAGGGACACCAGCTCACCGTCCGCTCGGTGGTACCGATCGATGGCCGCGCGCAGGTCGGAGCGCTCCGCGACCACCGCCCGCGCGTGCATCCGGGATGCCGCCCGCACGTCGTCGAGCGCGAACACGTCGCCGGGGTCGACCATCGCCACCATGAGCTCGTTGCCCACGATTCCAATGGGAAGCACCTCGTGCCTGCGACACATCGCTGCAGGCACGAGGGCGACTGCTGAGCGGTCGACCGGGTAGTCGAGCAGCTCCACGTAGGGCAGCCCGGCCTGGGCGGCGCGAGCGGATGCCAGCTGCGCCTGGGTCACCACGCCCCTGTCGAGCAGCTCGAGGATGGCCTTGTCATCGTGTCCGCGATTGCCGGAGACGGCGTCGAGGTTCTCGATCGGAACGATGCCGCGCAGAATCAGGATCTCGGTCAACGACGCCACACTGTTTCACCCCCCGATGACGGCGCGCGATGCACGCCAGAGGGCAAACGTAGCCCGGGGGCGCGACCGGCGACAGTCCCGCAATAGGGGGCCGCAGTGACTCAACGACGAATGGCCCGCCACCGGAGTGACGGGCCATTCGTGGTGCGGTTTCGAGACGGTCCCCTACTGGGCCGCCTCAACCAGCGGTGTTTCTAGTTGTAGGTACCGGGCGTGTAGTCGTCGGAGCTGAAGCTGTCGAAGTCGACGAAGCTCAGGTCGCTCTCGCTGAACACCGACTCATCCGTGAAGATGCGGTTCGGGTAGCGCTCGG
>JBDUEC010000170.1:0-5063 GCA_040002655.1 Rhodoglobus sp.
CGGGCGTAGGGCATTCTTGAGGGGTGAACGCGACCAGGAAGTTGGCGCTCGACCGGCTCGATGCCGTGCGCGAGGCGCTGGCCACGGTCACGCTGCCACTGCCGCTCGACGTCGCGCGGGCCGCGACGGAGGCCGCGGCATCCGCTGTGCGCCAGATTGACGACTACATCCGCCCGCGTCTCACCGACCTGGATGCCCCGCTGCTGGCCGTTGTCGGGGGCTCGACAGGGGCGGGAAAGTCCACGATCGTGAACGCGCTGGTGGGCTCGCCCGTGACGCGCGCGGGCGTCATCCGCCCGACCACCCGGCAGCCGATCCTGCTGCACTCTCCCGTTGACGCGGGCTGGTTCGCATCCGACCGCATCCTGCCCGGGCTGGCCCGGGTGCGTGGCCGCATGGCGACCGCGGATGAGACGGCGACGAGCGCTGGCGACGCGCCCGACGCATCCCGCATCGGTGAACTCATGCTGCTCGCCGATGACCGGGTGCCGCCGTTCGTCGCACTGATCGACGCACCGGACATCGACTCCGTGGCCGACGAGAACCGGGCGCTCGCAAACCAGCTGCTCGCGGCCGCGGATCTGTGGATCTTCGTGACCACAGCCAACCGCTACGCGGACGCGGTGCCGTGGAAGCTGCTGGATGACGCTGCCGCACGGTCGATCACCGTCGGCGTCGTGCTCAACCGGGTGCCGGAGGGTGCTGCAGACGAGATTCGCGACGACCTGCGGCGCATGCTGGCCGAACGCGGCTTGGATGGCGCACCGATCTTCACCGTGGCGGAGCAGCCACTCGACGCGCGAGGCATGCTGCCCCCCGAGGCGATCCTCGGCGTTAGCGAGTGGTTGGCCGGCATCGCCGGCGACCGCGTCGAGCGCGCCCGCATCGCTGCGGCCACGCTCGGCGGAGCCGTTGCCGACCTCGGCAAGCGCGTGGATGTCGTTGCCACCGCCCGACGTGCGCAGATCGACTGGGCCGACGACGCCGAGGATGCGGTGGACGGCGCCTACGCGGCCGGACTCGCCGGCGTGGACTCGGCCACCCAGGACGGCGCGCTGCTGCGCGGTGAGGTGCTCGCCCGCTGGCAGGATTTCGTGGGCACGTCAGACGTGTTCCGGCAGGTGGAGTCGTGGTTCTCCCGCACCCGGGATGCCGTGACGGCCTGGGTGCGTGGGGTGCCGCAGCCGGTTGTGGATGTCGAGACCTCGATCGAGCACGGGCTGCACGCCGTGATCGTGGACCAGGGCGGCCGCGCTGCCGCCGCGACCTGGCGCGAGCTGCAGCGCAGCCAGCCGGGTCGCTCGCTGCTGGACGGGCGCACCGAGCTTGCGACCGAAAGTGTGACCTTCAGCGCGGAGGCGTCGACGATGATCCGGGACTGGCAAGGCTCGGTCATGAAGCTCATTTCTGACAACGTTGGTTCTAAGCGCACGCAGGCGCGGGTGCTATCCCTCGGCCTGAATGGCATCACGGTGGCCCTGATCGTGGTGGTGTTCGCGTCGACCGGCGGGCTCACCGGTGGCGAGATCGTGATCGCCGGCGGGTCGGCCGTCGTTGGCCAGAAGCTGCTGGAGACCGTGTTCGGCGAGGACGCCGTGCGCAGGTTGGCGAAGCTCGCGCGCAAGGATCTGGGCGAGCGGGTGCGTGGACTGTTTGACGGCCAGGCCTACCGCTACATCGAGCTGCTCGAGAACGTGCGCAGCGGCCCGACGCCCGGTCAACTGCGCGCAGATGCAGAGGCTCTCACCGACGAGGTCGCTCGCTCAGCGCGCCGGGCCGACCGGGATCACGCATGACCCTCGACACGCAGCTGCACGCGCTGCGCCAGGTCGGTGAGCTCGGTACGGATCGAATCGCGGATGCCCAGCTCGCCGCGATCGCCGCCCTGCTGACCCGGGCTGACGACCGGCGCTCACTCTCGGCGGACCACACGGTGGTGGGGCTGTTCGGCGCGACCGGGTCGGGCAAATCGAGCCTCACCAACGCCCTGGTCGGCGAACCAATCGCGCGCAGCCACGTGCGGCGACCCACCACGTCCGAACCGCTCGCGGTCACCTGGGACCCGGCGGGCGCGGCCGCCCTGCTCGACTGGCTCGGGGTGCGCGACCGGCACTCTCGTGACGCGCCGATCGATCCTCGGGCGCAGCAGCTCATCCTGCTCGACCTGCCCGACTTCGACTCCGTGGAGGTGGAGCACCGCGAGACCGCCGAGCGGCTCGCCGGTCAGGTGGATGCCCTGGTCTGGGTGGTCGACCCACAGAAGTACGCGGATGCCGTGCTCCACACCGACTTCATCGCGCGTCACGCCAGGCACGGCGCTGTCACCATCGTCGTGCTCAACCAGGTGGATCTGCTCCCGGCCGCCGATGTGCCGCGGGTCGTGGAGTCGCTGCGCGGACTGCTCGCCGACGACGGTCTTCGCGGGGTGCGCATCCTGCCCACGAGTGCAACCACGGGCGAAGGCATTGGTGAGCTGCGATCCGCGATCGGCGCGCTCGCCGAGGCGCGGGTGGCCCAGGCCGCGCGGCTCACGGCCGATGTGTCGGCTCTGGCCAGCGACGTGCCGGGCCCCGGCTCGGCCGCGCGCTCGAGCAAGGGCGATGCCAGGGGTCGGGCGCGCGACCTCACCGAGCGGCTCGGGGATGCCGCCGGAGTCGACGTGGTCGCCCGGGCAGTCGCAGGCTCCTATCGAAAGCGCTCCGGCCAGGCGACCGGCTGGCCGATCGTGTCCTGGATCCTCCGCCTGCGCGCCGACCCACTCGCCCGGCTCGGATTGCGACCGGGGAAGGGCCCGAAGAAAGACCCAGAACTCCACCGGTCGAGCATGCCCGCCATGAATGCGAGCGCACAGGCCAAGACGTCCCTGGCCGTGCGCGGCTATGCCGACGGGCTGTCGGAGGGGCTCACCGAACCGTGGCGGGCGGGCATCCGCGAGCAGGGCCAGTCGACGATCGCTGCGCTCCCCGACAAGCTCGACCTGGCGATCACGCGCAGCAGCCTTCCCACCAAGGGGTCATGGTGGTGGGTGATCTTCGGAGTGCTGCAGTGGGTCTCAATCGCGGCGGCGCTCGGCGGAGTTCTCTGGCTGCTCGCGATTGCGTTCCTGCCGAACCTCGCGCTACAGGCGCCGGTCGTGCCGAAGGTCGAGGGCTGGCCGCTCACGACACTGCTGATTCTCGGCGGAGTGCTGCTGGGCATTCTGCTCGGCGTGATCGGCTCTGCGCTGGGGGCGGCCACGGCAGCGGGTCGGCGACGCAGCGCGCGCAGGTCCCTGCTCGCGCAGGTCGGCGCCGTCGCGCAGGAGTTCGTGGTCGCACCGATCGACGTCGAACTCGACCGGGTGCGGCGCTTCGACACCGCGCTCGCCGCGGCGCGGGGCTAGTCGGCGCGGGGCTAGTCGGCGCGGGGCTAGTCGACTACGTAGTCCACGAGGTCGCGTGCGATGCCGATGTAGCTGGCCGGCGTCAGCGCGCGGAGCCGGGACTTCGCGTCGTCGCCGATGTCCAGCCGGTCGATGAAGGCCACCAGATCTTGCTGCCCGATACGCTTTCCGCGGGTGAGCTCCTTGAGCATCGCGTATGGGTCGGCGATCGAGCTGCGCCCCGCCGTGATCTCGGCGCGGATGACCGTCTGGATGGCCTCGCCGAGCACCTCCCAGTTGCCGTCGAGGTCGGCCGCGAGTTTCGCCCTGTCCACATCGATCTCACCGAGCCCCCGTTGGATGTTGTCGAGTGCCAGCAGGGAGTGGCCAAGCGCGACGCCGATATTGCGCTGCGTGGTCGAGTCGGTCAGGTCGCGCTGCAGCCGGCTGGTTACGAGGGTCTGGGCGAGCGAGTCGAGCAGCGCGCTCGAGAGTTCGAGGTTCGCCTCGGCGTTCTCGAAGCGGATCGGGTTGATCTTGTGTGGCATCGTCGACGAGCCGGTGGCCCCCGCCTGCGGGATCTGGCTGAAGTAGCCCATCGAGATGTAGGTCCAGACGTCGGTGCACAGGTTGTGCAGCACGCGGTTGGCGTGCGCGATCGCCTGGTACAGCTCCGCCTGCCAGTCGTGCGACTCGATCTGGGTGGTCAGCGGATTCCAGGTGAGGCCGAGCGACTCCACGAACTCGCGGGAGATGCCCTGCCAGTCGGCCGCGCCATCCGCAGCGACGTGCGCGGCGTAGGTGCCGGTGGCTCCGTTGAACTTGCCGAGGTACTCCACGGTCTCGATGCGCTTCGCCACGCGCTCGAGCCGGTGCACGAAGACGGCCAGCTCCTTGCCCACGGTGGTCGGCGTCGCCGGCTGGCCGTGGGTATGGGCGAGCATCGCGTCGTCGCGGTGTGCGAGGGCACGCTCGCGCAGGATCTCCAGCACGCCACGGAGTTTGGGGAGCCAGACATCCACCACTGCGGCGCGGATGGTGAGGCCGTAGGACAGGTTGTTCACGTCTTCGCTCGTGGCGGCGAAGTGGGTGAGCTCGGCGATCGAGTCGAGCCCAAGGGTCGCGAGCCGGGCGCGCACGAGGTATTCCACTGCCTTCACGTCGTGGCGAGTGGTGCGCTCGAGGGTGGCGAGTTCGTCCACCTCGGGCTGGCCGAACTCGGCGTACAGCGAGCGCAGGGCGGTGGCATCCGCTTCGCTGACCGGCTGTGAGCCGAACATGCTGTGGCCGGTCAGGTAGAGCAGCCACTCGACCTCCACCTGCACTCGCGCGCGGTTGAGCCCGGCCTCGGAGAGGTGCTCGCCGAGGTCGCTCACGGCGGCGGCGTAGCGCCCGTCGAGGGGACTCAGCGGCTGGGGGGGCAGGCTCATGAAACTCCCTGGGTTATGGCCGGCTTGATCTGCCGGAAGAGTGCGGCGCTCGCCTTCTCGATCATGGCGAGTACCTGGTCGAACAGGGCGGCGTCGGAGTAGTACGGGTCGGGAACGTCGTAGATCTCAGCCTGCTCGTTGTCGAAGCTGAGCAGCAGCTGCACCTTGGAGCGGTCGGCGTCGCTCGTGGCCCACGCCTTCAGGATGCGCTCCTGGCTGCGGTCGAACACCACCACGAGGTCGAGGTTGGCGAACCAGTCCGGGTCGAACTG
>JBDUEC010000171.1:0-5028 GCA_040002655.1 Rhodoglobus sp.
GGCTTGCCGGTGCCCTCCACGGCAGGCCCGTAGCCCACCAGCACCGGGGTGCGTGTCGGAGCCTCCTCAGCGTCGTCAGGGCCGGAGTCGACCTCGAACGCGGCGATGCGGGCGCCGACTAGCACGGTCGAGCCCTCCTCGGCGTAGAGCCGGGCCACGGTGCCGGCGAATGGCGATGGCAGCTGCACGATCGCCTTCGCGGTCTCCACCTCCGCGATCGGCTGGTTCAACTCGACCAGGTCGCCCACGGCGACGTGCCAGGCCACGAGCTCGGATTCGGTGAGTCCCTCTCCCAGGTCGGGGAGTGCGAAATCGCGTACGGTCATGCTGTCCACCCCGTCAGGGAGTTCTCGCGGCCCATGACCCGGTCCACCGCATCGAGGATGCGGTCGAGGTCAGGCAGGAAGTGTTCCTCAAGCCTCGAGGCCGGGTACGGCGTATCGAACCCGGTGACGCGCGCGGGCGCCGCCTCCAGGTGGAAGAAGCAGCGGTCGGTGATGCTCGCCGCGATCTCGGCGCCGATTCCGCCGGACTGGGCAGCCTCATGCGTGATCACCAGGCGACCGGTCTTGCGAACGGATGCCTCCACGGTGTCGAAGTCGATTGGCGACAGCGAGCGCAGGTCGATGACCTCGACCGACAGCCCGTCGTCGAGGGCGGCCGCGGCGGCGTCCAGCGCGGTCGGCACGAGCGGGCCGTACGCGACGAGCGTGACGTCGGTGCCCTCGGTGACCACGCGCGCTGTGCCCATTGGCACGGCTGCGGCATCCTCGTCCACGTCGCCCTTCGTCCAGTAGCGGCGCTTCGGCTCGAAGAACAAGACCGGGTCGTCGCTGGCGATCGCCTCGCGGATCATGTGGTGGGCATCCGCCGGATTCGAGCAGGTGACCACGCGCAGGCCCGCGGTGTGCGCGAAGTACGCCTCGGGCGACTCGGAGTGGTGCTCGACCGCGCCGATGCCTCCGCCGTAGGGCACGCGGATCGTGATCGGCATCTTCACGTTGCCGCCGGTGCGGTAGTGCAGCTTCGCCACCTGGGCCACGATCTGGTCGAACGCCGGGTAGATGAACCCGTCGAACTGGATCTCGACCACCGGGCGGTAGCCACGGAACGCGAGCCCGACCGCGGTGCCCACGATGCCGGACTCGGCGAGCGGGGTATCCATCACCCGATCCGGTCCAAACTCGGCCTGAAGCCCGTCCGTGACTCGAAAGACGCCGCCGAGTTTGCCGATGTCCTCGCCGAGGAGCACCACCTTCTCGTCGTCGAGTAGCGCGCGGCGCAGGCCGGAGCCGATCGCTTTGGCGAGAGTCAGTTCGGTCATGACAGCGTCCCCAGGTAGGCGGCGTACTGGCTCTTCTGGCGCTCGAGCCCGGAGTGCGGGGTGGCGTACACGTTGTCGAAGAGACTCATCGGTTCTGGGTCCTGCAGGCCGAGGCATCCCGAGCGGAAGTCGCGCGCAACCTGGTCGGCCTTCGCAGCGACGGATGCCCGGGCCGCCGCGTCCAAGATGCCGAGGCCGTCCAGCATGGCCTCGAATCGCGCGATCGGGTCTTTCGCGGCCCAGGCCGCGCGCTCAGTCTCATCGACGTAGCGGCTCGGGTCATCGGACGTCGTGTGCGGCCCCATCCGGTACGTCACGGCCTCGATGTAGGTGGGCCCGCCTCCGGTGCGTGCGCGGTCGAGCGCGCAGCGCATTGCCGCCATGACAGCCAGCACGTCGTTGCCGTCGACCCGCAGGCTCGGGATGCCAAATCCGGGTGCGCGGTCGGCGATCGACCGCTGCGCCTGCAGCCCCACCGGCTCGGAGATGGCCCACTGGTTGTTCTGGCAGAAGAAGATCACCGGGGCGTGGAAACTCGCGGCGAAGATCATCGCCTCGTTCACGTCGCCCTCGCTTGTGGCGCCGTCGCCGAAGTAGGCGACCGCAACGGAGTCCACGCCATCTTTGGCGCAGCCGAGTGCGTAGCCAGTAGCGTGCAGGGTCTGGGCGCCGATGATGACGGCCGGGCTGGCCATCCCGACATCGAAGGGGTTCCAGCCGGCCAGCGCGGTGCCGCGCCACATCTCGACGAGCCCGGGCAGGCTCACGCCGCGGCAGTACGCCACAGCGTTCTCCCGGTAGCTCGTGAAGACGAAGTCGTCGCTGCGCAGTGCGCGCGCCGAACCGATCTGGGCGGCCTCCTGCCCGAGCAGCGGCGGCCAGAGCCCGAGTTCACCCTGGCGCTGCAGGGCGGTCGCTTCGGTGTCGATGCGACGTACGACCACGAGGTCCTCGTACATGGCGAGCAGCTGCTCAGAAGTGAGGTCGGCGACCCATGGGTCGAACGCGACATTGGCGACCCGGTCGCCTGAGGGGGTGACGAGTTGGATGAGACCGTCGGGCTCAAGGGCCGCGAGATCGATCTCCTGTTGTTTGTCGTCCGACATGGTGCGCAACGCCGTCTCCGATTCCCACGACCTCCGGCGGGTAAGCCTCTGGACGTGCGATCAATGACAACCGTGGTTGGTAAACCACTGGTCATCGCCGGGCAACGTTGCCCGGTACAGCAACGCTAGTCACGGGGCGCCCTGAATTCAAGGCGCCCCGCTGCGCATCCCCTCTGAACTAGCTCCCGGCGAGCGCCGTGCGCAGGCCTTCCGCGAGGGGCGTCGTGGGGCGACCGGTGAGCCGGCTGAGGTCTCCGCTGGTGCCGCCGAGCAACCCATCGCGGATGTTGCCGTCGAGCGCGACGACGAAACCGGACGTGCCCTCATCCAGCCCCGCGCCCTGCAGCGCGGCAAAGTGCTCCTCGGGGGAGAGCGCCTGATACACCACCTCGCGGCCGCTGATGTCCGAGACCGTCGCGGCGAATTCGTGCCAGTCCCAGGCCGTATCGCCCGACAGTTCGTAGACCTGGCCGTCGTGGCCTTCGCCGGTGAGAACGGATGCCGCGGCATCCGCGAAGTCCGCCCGCGACGCACTCGACACCCGGCCGTCACCAACGCTGGCCGCCAGCACCCCGGACTCGGCCGCGGACTTCGCCGCCTGCACGTAGTTCTCGGTGTACCAGCCGTTACGCAGGATCGTGAACGGAACGCCGGAGGCAACCAGGTGCTCCTCGGTGGCTTTGTGCTCCGGCGCGAGCACCAGTGCCGACGTGGTCGCGCCGGGAGCGCTCGTGTAGACGATGCGCTTCACGCCGGCCTTCTTGGCAGCGTCAATCGCCGCGATGTGCTGCGGGGCGCGCTTGCCGACCTCGGAGCTGGAGACGAGCATGAGCGTGTCCGCGCCATCGAATGCCGCGAGCAGGGAATCTGGGTCCGTGTAGTCAATGCGCGCGACCTTCACCCCCTGTGCGGAGAGATCGGCCAACTTCTCGACGTTGCGGCCGGCCGCCGTGATATCCGCTGCCGGGGTTCCATCGCGCAGTAGCGCTTCGACGATGAGCTTTCCGAGGTGCCCCGTGGCACCGGTGACGACGATTGTCATGGGTGATCCTTTCGTTGATCTCCGGGGTCAACTCATATCTGACGTTATTACTTCCCTGCACGCAGTACCCACTTTTAGGTAAGTTAGTGGAATGGAAGTTAGTGAATTGCGCGGCCCCGGCTTCACCGACGGGGTTCTCCCCGCCAACTGCCCGACCCGCACCGTGCTCGATCACGTCACCAGCAAATGGGGCGTGCTCGTGATCATCGCACTCTCCCAGGAGTCGTTGCGCTGGGGGCAGCTGCGCCGCGTGGTCGAGGGCATCAGCGAGAAGATGCTCGCCCAGACCCTGCGAATCCTTGAGTCCGACGGTTTCGTCACCCGCGTAGCCCAGCCAACCATTCCCCCGCGAGTCGACTACAGCCTGAGCGAGCGCGGGCACGCGCTGGCCGGTCGCCTGCTGCCGCTGATGGACTGGATCGCAGACAACGCCGACGAGATTCTCGCGGGCTGACTGCCGATATCCTGTCGAATCAGACAAAGGAGTTGGGCATGACTGGAACCACCGAGGCAGACGCGATCGTAATCGGGGCCGGCCTCGCCGGACTCGTGGCTGCGGCCGAGCTGGTCGCCGCCGGCAAGCGCGTGACGATTCTCGAGCAGGAGCCCGAGGCGAGTTTCGGCGGTCAAGCCTGGTGGTCTTTCGGTGGTCTCTTCCTGATCGACTCCCCCGAGCAGCGCCGGCTTGGAGTGAAGGACTCGCTCGACCTTGCGCGCCAGGATTGGTTCGGCTCGGCCGGGTTCGACCGGGATGAGGATGCCTGGCCGCGCAAATGGGCGGAGGCCTACCTGCAGTTCGCTGCAGGCGAGAAGCGCGCCTGGCTCGCTGAGCGCGGGGTGAAGTTCTTCCCCGTGGTCGGTTGGGCCGAGCGCGGCGGCTACACCGCCACCGGGCACGGCAACTCCGTGCCGCGGTTCCACATCACCTGGGGCACCGGTCCCGGCATTCTCGAACCGTTCATCAGGATTGTGCGCAAGGGTGTCGACGACGGCCTCGTGACCCTGAAGTTCCGGCATCGAGTCGACGCGCTCGTGACCAAGGGCGGCGCCGTGGTCGGCGCACACGGTGCAGTGCTCGCCCCGGACGACGCCGAGCGGGGAGCCCCGAGCAATCGCGAGGTGACCGGCGACTTCGAGGAGCTGGCTCCGGCCACGATCGTGACGAGCGGCGGCATCGGCGGCAACCACGACCTGGTGCGCGAGCAATGGCCGAAGCGCATGGGCAAGCCGCCGGAGAGCCTGCTCAGCGGTGTCCCGGCGCACGTGGACGGGCGGATGCTCGGCATCAGCGAGAAGGCCGGCGCACGCCTCATCAACGGCGACCGCATGTGGCACTACGTGGAGGGCATCCAGAATTACGCGCCGGTCTGGGCGAAGCACGGTATCCGCATCCTGCCGGGCCCGTCGAGCGTCTGGCTCGATGCCACCGGCACCCGACTGCCGGTGCCGCTGTTTCCCGGGTTCGACACGCTCGGCACCCTCGAGCACATCGCGGCAACCGGCTACGAGTACTCCTGGTTCGTGCTGACCCAGAAGATCATCGAGAAGGAATTCGC
>JBDUEC010000172.1:0-5027 GCA_040002655.1 Rhodoglobus sp.
ACTCGTCCGGTTCCAGCCACTTCAGCCCGATCCCGCTGTTGAGCGCGTCCGGCGGAGCGGTCATCGGCTCGACAGCCACGGCGAGCCCGAGGCCGCCGTTCTTCGGGAACTCGTGGGTGGTGAACACCTGCACGAAGCCGTGCGCTGCATCCTGCACCAGGCGCACTTCGCGGCCGTCCGGTGCGCGCAATGATGCGCTCACGCCGTCCACCGTCTCGACCCCGCCGAAGGCGTCGTCGAGGTTCAGGTCGGCCACGGTGCGCCCGCTGCGGAGGTCGTAGTCGGTGCCTTCGATCGGCACCTCGCCCGTCGGGTTCAGTCGTTCATCCACTGCGAAGCGGGTCGAGGCGTGCACGGTCAGCACGAGCTGCTCGGTGGGCACGTCGCCGATCGTCAGGAACGGATGCGTGCCGACGGCGACCGGCGCCCTCGCCGCTGACAGGTTGCGGAACGAGTGTGTGACGTTCACGCCGTTCTCCACGAGTTCGTAGTGCACCATCGTCTCGAGGATGAACGGGTAGCCGTGGGTCGGGTGGATGGTCGCGGCGAGCGTGACCGCGCTCTCGGTCTGGCCGACCAGTTCGTAGGGGCGGGAGCGCAGGAGCCCGTGCAGCGCATTGTTGCGGGGCACCTCGGTGATGTCGAGCTGCAGCTCCGCACCGTCGAGCAGCCACTTGCCGTCGCGCACGCGGTTCGGCCACGGCGCGAGCACGATGCCGTCGCCGAACGGTGGGGTGACGGTGTCGGGGTAGGGCTCGGTGAGGTCCACGCCGTCGATCGAGAGTTCGCGCAGGCCGGCCGCGACCTCCGTGATCGACGCCTTCACGGATCCGAGGGCGAGGGAGAACTGACGACCGGTGGGAGAGTGCATGAATCCAGCCTATTGGTCGGCCACGAGCACGTCAGTGCCACGGCGTCGCAGCTGTTCGACGACGGCCGCATCAACCTGGCCCGCCGTGACAAGCATCTCGAAGTCGGACACCGGACCGACCACGCCCAGCTCGGTGCGACCCAACTTGCTCGAGTCAGCCACGAGCACGTGGCGGCGGGAGGACGCGAGCACCTGCCGCTTCACCTCCGCCTCGGGCAGGTTCAGGTTCGTGACTCCGCGGTCGGGGTCGACGCCGTTGCAGCCGATGATCGCGACGTCCACGTTGAGGGCGGCCAGCATCCCGGATGCGTACGGGTTGACGAGCGAGTGCTGCAGCGGCCGCAGGGTTCCCCCGGTGACAATCACGGTGAACCTCGGCACGGCGTGCTCGAGCGCGAGTGCGATGGTTAGGCCGTTGGTCACGACCACCAGGTCGTGCAGGTCGCTGCGGGCTACGAGTGCATCCGCAACGGCGAGCGCCGTGCTCCCCACGTCGAGGTACACACTCTCGCCGCTGCCGACCAGCGCGGCGGTAGCCCGACCGATCGCGCGCTTGGCCGTGGCATCGCGTTCCCTGGTGCTCTCGATCGGGGATTCGCGGTCGGTCACAGCGCTGCGCGGCATGGCACCGCCGTGCACGCGCACCACGCCGCCCTCGGCTTCGAGAACGCCGAGATCGGCGCGGATCGTCACGTCACTCACATCGAACTCCGCGCTCGCGTCGGCTACGCGCAGGAATCCGCGCTCTGCAATGAGGCGCTGCAGTTGCTGTCGACGCACGTGGGCGCTCATCTTTCGATTTCTTCCGTTCTCGAAACCCGCATCTTTCGATATCGTAATACCATGCCCATCGTGAAACGCGAGACCGTGCTCGCCGACGGTCGCGAACTCATCTACTTCGACGATCCGGACACCACGCTGCCGGCCGAGCGCACTGCGGATGCCCGCCACCTCGATCCGCGCCCCGAGACCGCGACCATGCGGCAGGATCCGCTCACCGGGGAGTGGATCTCGATCGCCGCCGCCCGCCAGAACCGGGCCTTCCTGCCCCCCGCCGACCAGGACCCGCTCGCCCCGACCACCCCGAGCAACCCTTCCGAGGTGCCGAACAACTACGACGTCGCCGTGTTCGAGAACCGCTCCCCCTCGTTCGGTCCGTCGCTCGAGGCCTTCGACCCTGCGCTGCTCACCGAGCTCGGCCTCGGTCGCACCCTGCCCGCGATCGGCCGCTGCGAGGTGGTCTGCTTCAGCCCCGAGCACGAGGGGTCGTTCGGCTCGCAGACCGAGACGCGCGCCCGCACGGTGATCGAGGCCTGGGCTGACCGCACCGCGGCGCTGTCTGCGCTGCCGGGCATCCAGCAGGTGTTCCCGTTCGAGAACCGGGGTGAAGCGATCGGCGTGACGCTGCTGCATCCGCACGGGCAGATCTACTCCTACCCCTACGTCACGCCGCGCACCACCCGGCTGCTCGAGTCTCTTTCCAAGCATGGCCTGACGCTCTTCGAGGACATCCTCCAGTTCGAGTCGGCGTCGGAGCGGGTTGTGCTGCGTGGCGAGCGCTGGACCGCGTTCGTGCCGTTCGCGGCACGCTGGCCGATCGAGGTGCACATGCTGCCGCACCGCCACGTGCCCGACTTCGCCGCACTCAACGAGGCGGAGAAGGATGAGCTGGCCGGGTTGTACCTGACGCTGCTGCGCGGCATCGACAAGCTGTACGACACCCCGACCCCCTACATCGCGGCGTGGCACCAGGCGCCGGTCACGGTCGGCCGCGCGGACATCCGCCTCATGTTGCAGGTGACCTCTCCGCGCAGGGCAGAATCGAAGCTCAAGTACCTCGCTGGCTCGGAGGCGGCCATGGGCGCCTGGATCGGCGACGTGACTCCCGAGCAGACCGCAACATTCATCAGGGAAGGCATCTCTCGTGTCTGATATTCGCGACGACGTCGCTGCCGGTTTCGTCGAGGCATTCGGCCACGAGCCGACCGGGCTCTGGTCGGCGCCCGGCCGGGTCAACCTGATCGGCGAGCACACCGACTACAACCTCGGCTTCGTGCTGCCGTTCGCCATCAACCGCCGCACGGTGATCGCCCTCGGCCTGCGGGATGACGGGGTCATCCGCGTCGCCTCGGAGTTCGCCGACGAGGTGGGCGAGATCGCCCTCGCCGAGCTGAGTCCGGAGCGCCTGCACGGCTGGGCGGCCTACCCCCTCGGGATGGCGTGGGCGCTCGGCCAGTTCGGCGCGGACCTCGCCGCCGTGCCGGGTGTCGACATCTACGTGGCATCCGCTGTTCCGGTGGGCGCCGGCCTGTCGTCGTCCGCCGCGCTCGAGAGTTCCGTCGGCCTGGCGCTCAACGACGTGTGGCAGCTCGGCTTCGATCGCCCCACCCTGGCACGGGTGGGCCAGCTCGCCGAGAACAAGGTCGTCGGCGCCCCCACCGGCATCATGGACCAGTCCGCGTCGCTGCTCGGCCGCCACGACAGCGCGGTCTTCCTCGACTGCCGGTCGCTCGAGTCCGAGATCGTGGATTTGGGTCTCGCCGCGGCCGGGCTCGAGCTGCTGATCATCGACACCGGGGTCACCCACTCGCATGCCACGGGCGGCTACGCCGAGCGACGTGCATCCTGCGAGGCGGGGGCTGCGGCGATGGGGGTCGCGTCGCTGCGCGACCTGTCGATCGACGACCTGCCCCGCGCGCAGGCAGCGATGGATGACGTGACCTTCCGCCGGGTGCGCCACATCATCACCGAGAACCAGCGCGTGCTCGACACCGTCGCCACGCTGCGATCGGAGGGCCCCCTCGCGATCGGCGAACTGCTGGACGCGTCGCACCGCTCAATGCGCGACGACTTCGAGATCTCGGTGCCAGAGCTCGACCTCGCGGTGGAGATCGCACAGGGCAACGGTGCGATCGGGGCACGGATGACCGGCGGTGGATTCGGCGGATCTGCGATCGCCCTCGTGCCCACCGGGGACGTGTCCCGCATCCAGGTTGCGATCGACGGCGGCTTCGCCGAGCACGGCTTCCAGCAGCCGACCGCCTTCACCGTCAGCGCGTCGGACGGGGCCGCGCGCGACCGGTAACCCTTCCTCGCCGCGACGCTGAGCGCCGTGCCCCGCGCTGAGGTTTGTGGCGGGCGCGTATGAACGAACAGCCGCGCGCGCGACCACCCTCAGCGCGCTTCGGATGACCTCGGGTGCGCGCTAGAGCCGCTCGGCGGCGTCCACGACGTTCTTGAGCAACATGGCGCGGGTCATCGGCCCGACTCCGCCGGGCACGGGTGACAGGTAGCCCGCGACATCCGCTGCGCCGGGGTCGACGTCGCCGACCAGCCGGGCCTTGCCGGTCTCCGGGTTGACGACGCGCGTGATGCCCACGTCGAGCACCGCAGCACCGGGCTTCACCCACGACGGCCGGATCAGCCCGGCAACGCCAACCGCGGCGACCAGGATGTCGGCCTGACGCACGTGGGACTCGAGGTCGGCCGTGCGCGAGTGGGTGAGGGTGACCGTCGCGTCCAGACCCTTGCGGGTGAGCAGCAGCCCGAGCGGGCGCCCGACCGTCAGCCCCCGACCAACCACGACGACGTGCTTGCCGGAGACCGGCACGTGGTAGCGCTGCAGCATCTCGACGATTCCGGCCGGCGTGCACGGCAGCGGCGAGTCGATCTCGCCGCCGACGCCGAGCACGAGCCGCCCGAGGTTCATCGGGTGCAGGCCGTCGGCATCCTTGTCCGGGTCCATGAGTTCGAGCATCGCGTTCTCATCGATGCCCGCAGGCAGCGGCAGCTGGATGATGTAGCCCGTCACCGCCGGGTTGGCGTTGAGCCCGGCGATCGCGGCTTCGATCTCCGCAGCGGATGCCGTCGCCGGCAGGTCGACGCGGATCGACTCGATCCCGACCTCGGCACAGTCACGGTGCTTGCCGGCCACGTAGGAGAGCGAGCCGGGGTCCTCGCCCACCAGCAGCGTGCCGAGGCCCGGGACGATGCCGCGCGCCTTCAGCGCCGCGATGCGCTCTGCCAGTTCGTTCTTGACGGCGGTCGCGGTGGCGACCCCGTCGAGGGTTACTGCTGTCATGTTTGCTCCATTCGGTGGTTGAGGAGCGCCCAACGAAGGAGGACGCGTCTCGAAACCCGGGGCTGGTTTCGAGAC
>JBDUEC010000173.1:0-5027 GCA_040002655.1 Rhodoglobus sp.
GTGCCGCTCGCGTTGTTCGCCCACAGTTCGATCTGCGCAAGCACCTGGTTGCTGAACGAGTTGCTCATGACGAACGACGGATGCCCCGTAGCGTTGCCGAGGTTCATCAGCCGACCCTCGCTGAGCACGAGCACGCTGCGACCGGAGGGCAGCCGCCATTCGTGCACCTGCGGCTTGATCTCCACCTTCTCGGCGCCGGCCAGTGACTCGAGACCTGCGATGTCGATCTCGTTGTCGAAGTGGCCAACGTTCGCCACGATCGCGAGATGCTTCATGCCGAGCAGGTGCTCGACCGTGATCACGTTCTCGTTGCCGGTGCCGGTGACCCAGATGTCCACCTCGGGCAGCGCGTTCTCGATCGTGGTCACCTGGAAGCCGTCCATGGCCGCCTGCAGCGCGTTGATCGGGTCGACCTCGGAGACGATCACCCTGGCGCCCTGGCCGCGCAGGGCCTCTGCGGCGCCCTTGCCGACATCCCCGTAACCGGCGACGAACACGACCTTGCCGCCGATCAGCACGTCGGTTGCGCGGTTGATGCCGTCGGGCAGCGAGTGGCGGATGCCGTACTTGTTGTCGAACTTGCTCTTGGTGACAGAGTCGTTGACATTGATCGCCGGGAAGAGCAGGTCGCCGGTCTTGGCGAGTTCGTAGAGGCGGTGCACGCCGGTGGTGGTCTCCTCGGTGACGCCCTGGATCTCCGCGGCGATCTTCGTCCAGCGGTCGGGGCTGGCGGCGAGCGAGCGGCGCAGCACGTCCAGGATGACGCTCCACTCGTGGCTGGCTGCGGCATCCGTTGCGGGCACCGAACCGGCCAGTTCGAACTCGCGGCCCTTGTGCACGAGCAGGGTGGCATCCCCGCCGTCGTCGAGGATCATGTTCGGGCCGGACCAGTCCTCGCCCGCAGCGAGCGCCTCGGAGCTCCAGTCGAAGATCTGCTCGGTGCACCACCAGTACTCGTCGAGGGTCTCGCCCTTCCAGGCGAACACCGGCACGCCGGCCGGCTCGTCGACAGTGCCGTTCGGTCCGACCGCGATCGCGGCCGCCGCGTCGTCCTGGGTGGAGAAGATGTTGCAACTGGCCCAGCGCACCTGGGCGCCGAGAGCCACGAGGGTCTCGATCAGCACGGCGGTCTGCACGGTCATGTGCAGCGATCCGGCAATGCGGGCGCCGGCCAGCGGCTTGGACTGCCCGAACTCGTCGCGCAGCGCCATGAGGCCCGGCATCTCGTGTTCCGCGAGGCGGATCTGGTGGCGTCCCGCTTCGGCGAGAGAGAGGTTCGCGACCTTGAACGGGAGCTGGGCGGTGAGCGTGGTCATAACGACCATTCTCGCAGCAACGTCACCGCTGGGGCAGCATCGGGGTGAGCGGGAAGGGCTGGTCGGGGGCATCCAGCCAGTGAACGAGGGCGTTCACGTAGGCGAGCGTCTGCTGCCAGTCATCCACCGGAACGCACGCCACGCCGAACTGATACACCGGGTAGTCGTTGCCCGCCTCGTCGAGCCGGTCGCCGATGAAGAGCAGCTGGTCGGCGTCGAGCTGCAACTGGTCGAGCAGCTTGCGGATGCCGTACGCCTTGTCGATGCCCTTGCGAGTCACGTCGATGGAGGTCGAGCCTCCACCGCGCGCCTCCAGGTCGGGAAGCCGCTCCGACGCGTACGCACCGAGGGCACGCTTCTTGCTGCCGTCAGGGTCCCAGGCGAGCTTCTCGGCGATCGGTGCCTGCTGCCCGAGCGCGGAGAAGGTGATCTGGCTGCCCCTGTCTTCGATGATGTCGCCCCACTGGCCGGGGCTCCAGAGGCCGAGCTCGCGGGCCCCCTGCTCGAGCACGGCGATGGTGCGCGCCTTCTCGTCGTCGGTGAGGTTCTCCGCGTACTGGAGCGCCCATCCGCCGTTCTGCCACAGGTAGTACTGCGTGCCACAGGTCGGCATGAGGTGGAGTCGTGCCATTGCGGCGTCGTCGGCGCTGAAACCGTTCAGCGCCTGCTTCTGGAACTGCTCAAACCTGCCACCGGAGATGATGCACACGTCGATGCGTTCGAGCAGTCGGGCGAGAGCGTCGTTCATCGCCGGGTCCATGGTGGACTTCGAGGGGGCGAGGGTGTCGTCGAGGTCGAAGACAACCGCACGCAGGTCGGGCATGCTGGCAGCGGTGGGTGTCGTCACGGTGCTCAAGGGTAGCAAGAGGCTACGCGGACTCCCGACCCATCACCACGTGCCGCACGACCTGCCAGCCCTGCGGGGCCGAGAGGCGCTCGGCGTGCCGCTCACACAGGTCGTAGCTGTGCGGTTCTGCCCGTTGGCTGAGCGGCCCGAGCACGGCCATCGAATCCGCGTACACATAGGTCAGCGTCGACACCGCATCGTTGTTGCATGCGACCTTGCTGCACGGACGACCGCTCATTGTGGGGCCAGCCTACGTGCAGCAGCCAGCCGGATGGCGGCGCACCGCCGAATAGACTTGGCAGATGGCGCGAACCCAGAAACGTGACGTCACTCCGGCGTCGGCGAGGCCGGGCTTCCGGGACCGGCACGGGCGGGGCATCCGCTCGGCCGTCACCGGTCCGCATCTGCCGCTGCTGCGCAGCCGGGCCGACATCTTCGACGGAACCGTCGCTTCAACGGCCGAGTACCTCAAGGACATGTGGCCAGACGAGCTGGCCAACGTGATCTTCGAGGTGGCTGGGCTACCCACCGACCTCGGCGAATCCCCCGCACTCGACCGCTGGCGGGTGTTTGCGAAGGACCGCAGGGTCGTGCTCTACCGGCTGCCGATCGAACGACTCTCCCGGTTGCACCGCCACGACGATATGCACAAGCGCATGATGATCGAGAGCTGCGTCTTCCGCGCGGTCGCCGAACTGCTCGGCAAAGACCCATGGGATCTCGCGCCGGAGCGCTTTCGCCACCTCTGAGCGTTACGGGTAGACCGTGATGGGGGACGAAACGAGCCCCGGAGGACGCACGCCGTACTGCGCGATCCGGCCCGGCTCGCTGACCGTCACGGCCAGGTACATCGCATCGAACCCGGAGGCCAGATAGGACGCGCCCGGCTCGACCGGGGTCGAGGCCGACGCGCCCGCCTTCACGACGACGGTCACATCCGCGGCGCCATCCTGCCCGGTGAGCAGTACCGTGGCATCCTTCGTCGATGCGTTTGCGAGGTGCAGCACCGGGTTGGGGCCGGGGGCGACAGTGAGCAGGGTCGGGATCGAGAGTTCGGTGGAACCGGCCATCCAGGCGAAGTCGTTGGTCTGCCCGCTCGCGGCCGAGATGCGCGCTCCGGCAACCACGGGCACGGTGGAGACGATCCTCAGCGTGTAGGCCCCGTCGGGCAGCCCGGCGCGTGCCTCTGTGCCTAT
This sequence comes from Rhodoglobus sp., assembly GCA_040002655.1. Lineage (GTDB taxonomy): Bacteria > Actinomycetota > Actinomycetes > Actinomycetales > Microbacteriaceae > Rhodoglobus. Next base: position 3,360 of record JBDUEC010000173.1, read on the forward strand.
CTGGCCATCCGGCGATTGGCCGAGACCCAGGTCGGTAACCCGACCGGGTTCGACGTCGACCTGGAACGACGTGCCGTTGCTCGACCCATCCTCGGCGACAACGCTCACTGTGACCTTGGCGGCCACGTCGCCCGGCACCAGAATCCGCAGGATCGGCGCGAGGTCGTCGTAGCCTTCTAGGCCCTGCAGGGCCTGCTGGTCGAGCAAGCCGCTCATCACGACCCCCGGAATGACCTGCTGCAGCGCCGGCGCTGGCGCGGTGCCAACAACGTCAACACCGCCTGGGTCGAGGCCACGGGTGGTGACCTGCTGCAGGTTCGCAACCACCTGGCCGCCGCGACTGGTTACGTGCACGACCGGCGACTGCACGTCGGGGGCGAAGCCGGCGAGCGAAAGCACACGCTGCCCGTCGGGCGGCACGATGATGCCGCTCGTGCCCGGGGCTGCGATCGGCCCCGTCTCACCGTAGAGCGCGAGGTCAACCGTGGCTGCGACCTCGGTGGGGTTGCTGAGCGTGAGGAGCGTCGTGCGCCCCGTCGTGGTGGAGCCAGCGGCAAGCCAGCTGTCTCCGCTGGCCACCGCGCAGTCCGAAGCCGCCAGGCCGGCGAACTCGGCCTCGTCCAGGCTCTGCGCCTGCGCGCCCGCCACGAGGATCGGCACGGCGGGGTCGGCCGTGTTCGGGGGCGTGGCGAGCACGGCCGGTGCGCTGGCATCCCCGCCGTTGCCGGCGTCCGAGGTCGCCAGTGGCGAGGTATCGACCGCTCCAGCACTCGCATCGAATCGAACGGATGCCCGCCCGAGCGCCGAGGACGTGGTCGCACCCTGCCCGGTGTCGTCCGCCAACCGCAGCAGGGACCCGGCGCACACCAACTGCTGCCCGGTCGCCACGGGGGTGACCACCAGCCCAGACGGAGTCGAGTGGATGCCGGGCAGCGGAACGAAGGTCGCCGCCGCGATCACGACGCCCGCGACACCAATGCCGACCACCCCGGCCACCAGGCGCACGCCCACGATGGCGGCGCCCTTGAGGGTCGCTTTGGGCTTCTCCGGCTCGAGGTACGAATCGTCCTCGAAGATTCCCTCGGGCTCCGGCGTGATCTCCGGGACCGTCGGTGCGTCGCTTGCCGAGGCGTCCGGCGCCGCGCTGGTCGGCTCCTCCGGCGGCGTCGGGCCAGATATCGTCGGGTCAGACATTGTCGTCCTCGAAGGTTCCGGCTGGCTCGTCCGTGCCGGCGGCGCTCGTGGTTGGGCGAACCCGCCGGCGTCGCGCGGTCGGCACGGCCAGCAGCAGGGTCAGCCCGAAGATGATCGCCTGCCCGATCACGATCAGGAGTCCGTAACTGGTGCCGAGCGGCCCGGGTCCGCTCGGTGGGGCGCCCTCGGTGAGTGCGCCGAAGTGCCACAGGTAGCCGTTGGCGGTGCTGCCGACCGGAGTCAGCTCGCGGTTGCCGTCGAGGGCATCGGACACCCGCTGTCGGGTGCCGGCGGCCGCGTCGCTGCTCGTCGACGGCACCAGGACGAACCCGATCTTGAGTGCGTTGAGTTCGGCCGGAATGTCGAACCCGCTCTTCGAGGAGATGTTGCCCGCGAGGGTCGCCAGCCGCCGGTCCGCGGCCGACAGGCTCGTCGCCGTGGCGGACAGGGTGGACTGCTCGTCGAGCGTTGTAC
>JBDUEC010000174.1:0-5002 GCA_040002655.1 Rhodoglobus sp.
CGCTGCGCGCGGTGCACGGTGATCGCGGCGTTCCAGCGGATCCAGGCGCGGTACTTGCGCTCGAGCTCCTCATTGCCGGGGAAGGCCGGCTCGTTCTCCGGAGCGATTGTGTTGATGTAATCCGTTGTCGGGACCATCGGCACGCCCAGGTGCAACTCCTTCGAGCGCTTCAACAGGCTGAGCATGATCTCGCGACCGCGCTCGTGTCCCTGAGCCGCCACGAGGGCATCCAGCGATTCCTGCCACTCGGCGGTCTCGTCCGGGTCCTTGTCGGTGTGGGTGACCGAGTACGGGTCCTGGTCGTTTACGGACAACGGTGACCTCTTCCTGGATGTAGACAGATCCTGTCCAGCCTTGCACGACCGTCCGGATGGGACTTGGTCGTGTATCTCATACGACATGCAATTCTAGTTGTGCGATTCCTCTCGCCCCGCGCGCCGCCGAATGCGCTTGAACTCGGGCGTAAGATGGACTTTCGTGTTTGCCTGACCCGGTCAGGCGCGAAAGGACGCGTAATCATGGCTCTGGAGAATGACACCCAGGCACCCGACTTCGAGCTCCCGAACCAGTTCGGTGAGCACATCCGCCTCACGGAGTTCCGCGGCAAGAAGCCAGTGGCACTCGTCTTCTTCCCGTTGGCGTTCTCGTCCACATGCACGAGCGAACTGTGCGCCCTGCGCGACAACCTCGGGATGTTCAAGAACGACGGTGTCGAACTGATCGGCATCTCCGTCGACTCCAAGGCCACCCTGCGCGCATGGGCTGAGCAGGAGGGCTACGACTTCAACCTCCTCGCAGACTTCTGGCCGCACGGCGACGTCGCCAAGGACTACGGCGTCTTCCTGCAGGAGAAGGGTTTCGCGAACCGCGCGACCTTCATGATCGACATCAACGGCTACATCCGCGCCAGTTTCATCACCGCTCCGGGCGAGCCCCGGTCCATCACCGAGTACCAGGAAGCGCTGCAGGAAATCCTGCCCGCCCACGTTTAGTTATTCGACGGCGCCTAGCGCTTCGCGGCATCCAGTCGCTCCACGATCGCCCGCAGTTCGGCCGCGCGCTCCCCACGGGTGAGGTTCTTGCGGGCCTCGGTGTGCCAGTTCGTGATCGTACGGGTCATGCCCGCGAGTGTACGACCGCTCAGGTGAGGATGTTGACGGCGCGCGAGATCACCAGCGCGAGCAGGATGAACCCGGTGGTCGCCTGGTATCCCATCAGGATCTTGGCGCGCGCCGTCATCGGCATGACGTCGGTCGGGCTGAACGCCATCATGTTCGACAGGGAGAAGTACGCGTAGTCGACGAAGGCCGGCTTCCACCCCTTGTTGCCGGGCGCGCCATCCTCCTGCGGAAAACGGAAGTCCATCGGCGCATCGTCACGCAGGTCAGCCGTGCGGCGGGCAACCGGGCCGCCGCGGTCAAGCTCCCAGAACACCAGCGCGAACGCGATCACGTTCGTGACCCACACCTGCAGCGTGGTGAGCAGCACGTCCGGCCCCTTCACCTCGCCGCTCACCAGCAGGCGCAGGGTGAGCACGAGAGTCACCTGGTTGACGACGGTGAGCACGATGGCGATCGCGATCGACAGGTACCGCGACCATCGGGTCTCCCGGTTCAGTCGATGCGGGTTGAAGATCACCAGGGGAATGGACAGCGCGATGGCCAGGGCCGGCAGCACCCACCGGGGAATCACCTGCACTCCGTCGGGGAGCAGTGAGTAAAGCAGCACCGCCGCGGCGGTGGCCACCAGCACGGGCCAACGGTGTTCCATGCCCGTCAGGGTCTGCACGCGGGGTGAACTCATGTGCGCGAGTGTATTCCGCAGCGGATGCCGCGAGCCGCAGACACCGCGGTCAGCCGAGCAGTGAAACCGCTCGCGCGATCACCAGCACCAGGATCACGAAAGCCGCCACCGCCTGCAGGCCCACGAGGCTCTTGGCGCGACCGGTGAGGGGCACGGCATCCGGCGGACTGAACGCCATCGAGTTGGATGCGGAGAAGAACAGGTAGTCGATGAACCCGGCCGTCCAGTTCGACTTCGCTGACGAACCCCTGGCGACCTCAGACACCGTGTCGGCGTCTTCGTCCTGCGGGAAGCGGAAGTCGGCCTCCGGCAACTCGGTGCGCTTCGCCTGCGTGCGGGTGACCGGCCCGCCGCGGTCCATCTCCCAGTAGATGAGCGCATACACGATGATGTGGGTGACCCACACCTGCACCGCGGCCAGCAGCAGCGTTCCGGCTTGATTCTTGTGCGCCTGCAGGAGGAGCACGACGAGCTGGGCGAGCGCGATGTGATTGGCGATCGTGAGCACGAGAGTGAGGGCGATGGACACCCGCCGCGACCACACCGTCTGTCTGGTGAAACGCAGTGGGTTGATCAGGACCATGGGGATGAGCAGGATCACGCAGACGCCAACCACGGCGTAGCGGAACGGCGGCAGGAACCCGCTCGGCAGCAGTGCATACAGCGCGAGCGCGATCAGAACGGATGCCACGGCTGGCCAACGGTGCTCTGCGCGCGGTTCCTGGGTCACTGCCTTCGCCATGTTGGCGAGTGTACGCATGTACCATGGTCAGGCGTCATCCTCTTCGGAGGGCTTGACGGGCCTTTAGCTCAGTTGGTAGAGCGCCACGTTTACACCGTGGATGTCATCGGTTCGAGCCCGGTAGGGCCCACAGATTCTGGCTGCACAGCAATTGCTGCCACAGTTGTGGCGTGACCACCGCCCCTGTCCCGCGCACGAACTCGGCGGCCGTGGCGCTGGTACTCGCGTCCGTGCTGTGGGGGACGACCGGCACGGCAGCCAGCTTTCTGCCCTCGAACGTGAGCCCGTTGGCGATCGGCGCCTCGACGATGGCTCTCGGCGGCCTACTGCTGTTCGCGACATCCGCTCGCCGCGCGCTTGCCGCGATTCGCGAACCGGCGGCACGACGGTGGCTGCTGATCGGGGCGATCGGGGTCTTCGTCTATCCGCTCGCGTTCTACGCGGGCATGAACCAAGCCGGAGTCGCGATCGGCAACGTCGTTGCGCTTGGCTCCGGGCCCGTGTTCGCCGCGATCCTCGAGTGGCTGTGGGAACGGCACCGGCTCTCGGTGCTGTGGTTGGTCTGCACGGTGGTCGCGATCGCCGGGATCGTGCTGTTGATGATCGGCGGGCATCGCGAGAGCGGTGCAACAGGAAGCGTGCCGCTCGGGGTCGGTCTCGGCCTCATCGCTGGTCTCGCCTACGCCCTCTACACCTACGCATCGAGCCGGGCGATCGGCACGGGGCAGCCTCCCAGCGCCGTCATGGGCGGCATGTTCGGCTTCGGCGCCGTGTTGCTGATCCCCGTGCTATTGACTCTGGGAGCACCGCTGCTGCAGTCGACCCAGTCGGTCGGCATCGCGGCCTATCTCGCCATCGGTCCGATGTTCGTTGCGTACCTGCTTTTCGGAATCGGGATGCGCACCATGCGCAGCAGCACGGCAACGACCATCACCCTCATCGAGCCCCTCGTGGCGACACTGCTGGCCGTGCTGGTTGTCGGCGAGCGGCTCGAGGTCGTCGGGTGGATCGGACTGCTCCTCATTCTGGCCGGAGTAACTGTGCTCGCAACGGCTCGGCAGCCGGGAAACAGCCGTTAGCCCCCGTAGTATTTCGGGCATGGCAGACGACGACGAGGTCCGTGACGACGAGTCACTGGACCCAACCTTTGCGTCGGCCGGCCCACGCCGCTCGACCTTCACGCCCCCGACGGGCGCGACCGAGTTACCCACCCAGGACGCACCGGCCGCAAGTGATTCGCCCGCGGATGCTGGCACCTCAGATGAGCACGATGACGACGAGTTGGCGAACGCGCTCGCGGCCGACTTCACGCGTGTCGCCTCCGGACCGATCACCGTCATCCCGACGTTCACCGGCTCCTTTCCCGCGATCGTCCCGGACGTCGATCCGGCGCCAGAGCCGGAGCCCGCCCCTGAGCCCGCTTCCGCTCCGGCACCCGTGGAACCGCCGCCGGTCGTTTCCGTGCCGGCGGACCCAACCCCGGAGCCGCCGGTCGCGTCGGTTCCCGCGTGGGCGAATGCTCCCGCCCCCGCACCCGAAGCTTTCGTCGAGGGACCCCGTCGTCCGACGCGGCGTTCCCTGCCCGACGACGAACTCATGCAGACGCTCGACGATGCCGCGCGCCAGCCGGGCGGCACCCTCAATCTGATCGAGCACCTCGAGTCGCAGTTGCGCCTGCGCGAGGAGGAGGCCAGGGAGTTCCACACCTGGGAAGCCACCATGCTCTCGCTGGGCACCCCTGAGGCTGTTGCTGCCGTCGAGGAGACGCGCCCGGAGTTCACCGGGGTTCTGCCGCCCATGGTGACGTCGAGCGTGCTACCTCCGCTCGTGCCCGAACGGCCAGCGGATGCCGCCCCGATTCTCCCCGAGCCGCCGATCGAGCCCGAGCTTGCCCCCGAGCCCGAGCCCGAGCCGGAGCCCGCTCACGAGATCGAGCCCGAGCCGGCCGTCGCGCCCGAGCCCGAGCCCGAGCCCACGCCCGCAGTTGAGACACCCGTCGCGGACTCCCAGGTCTACGACCTTCCCGTCTTCGAGGCACCGGTCGCAGACCATTCGATTGAGGTCGCACCCGAGTCCGCCGCGCCAGCTTTCGATCCCGATTCGTTCCCCCGCGCGGAGCCCTTCGTCGAAGCGACGGCCGACGTGGCGCCGCAGACGTACGTCGAACAGCCGGAGCAGGAGTTCGTGGCTCCCGAGTTCGCCTCGCCGCTCAGCCCGGACACGGCGCAAACGCCAGTGGAGGACCCCGAGCCACCGGTCGATGTGGCAGATTACGCGCCGCCCGCGGATGAACGTGCAACAGAACACGCCGAGGAGTTACCCGCGTTCGTCGAGCCCGGTCCAATGGCCGTGGCGGAGGAGACCGAGCGGACCGAGCAGCAGCCCGAAGAGCCGACCGTTGCAGAGTCCGTCGATCAGCCCGTCGCCGAACCGATCGCCGAGCCCGTCGCAGAGCCC
>JBDUEC010000175.1:0-4989 GCA_040002655.1 Rhodoglobus sp.
ACCGTCGACCCGCCGCTCGGCCTGTTCGAAGAGGTCGCTGACGACGAACCCGTCGCGGAGTAGCACCTCGCGTTTACCCGGGATTAAGCGGGCGTTCACCCACGCCACGTAAACACGCTCTCGACAATGTTGACCTCCCGGGTGGCGAATAAGTGACTTCACGTGCACGGCGGATCCTGGGTCTCGCGCTCGCCGTCGTACTGGTGGTCGCCGTCGTGGTCGTTGTGCTCATCGGCCGAGGTTCCCTGGGCGGGAGCACGCAGGGCGGACTTGGGCCCCAGGCATCCCTCACTGTCGTCAATGGTGTGATCGGCTCGGAGAAAAAGCCCTTCTTCGAAGACCCCGAGGTGAAGGCGATCTTCGCCACGAACGGTCTGGATGTGCACGTCGTCACCGCGGGATCGCGCCAGATCGCGACAACGGTCGACCTGAGCGCCGTTGACTTCGTCTTCCCGTCGTCGGCCCCGGCCGCCCAGAAGATCAAGCTGGCGGCCAAGTCCGCAACGCTCTACTCGCCGTTCTACTCGCCGATGGCCATCGCGTCGTTCCTGCCGATCGCCAAGTTGCTCGAGGGCCCGGGGATCACATCGCAGGATGCCGACGGAACCTGGCACTTCAACCTGCGCGCCTACCTGGATGTCGTCGAGAACGGCACGCGCTGGACCGACCTGCCCGGCGCGAACACCGCGTATCCCAACTCGCGGTCGATCCTCGTCTCGAGCACGGACGTTCGGCAGTCGAACTCGGCCGCCATGTACCTGTCGATGGCCTCCTACGTACTCAACGGCCAGAACGTGGTGAGCGATCCGGCGAGCCAGGACGCGATCATCTCCGAGCTCGGCGACCTGTTCCTGCACCAGGGGTTCTCGGCCGCTTCCTCAGAGGAACCCTTCGACGACTACCTCAGCCAGGGCATCGGTTCGAAGCCCCTGGTCATGATCTACGAAGCCCAGTTTCTCGGGCAGGAGATGAGCGAGACTGGCAAGTCGGCCATCACCAAGGACATGGTCCTGATGTACCCGGACCCCACCGTGCTCTCCAAACACACCGTGGTGGCTCTCACCGGTCCGGGTAACCAGGTCGGCCAATTGCTCGAGTCCGACCCCGACCTGCAGCGGTTGGCAGCAATTTATGGCTTCCGACCCGCCGACTCGTCGGTGTTCAGCAAGGCGCTCACCGACCACGGACTCGCCGTGCCGCCGGTGCCGGTGGACGTCGTGGATCCGCCGAGCTACGAGGTTCTCGAGTCGATGATCGTGGCGATTTCCCAGCGCTATGAAAACCCGGAGGCCGGAGACCTCGTGGCACCGGACCCGCCTGCACCCGATCCAACCCCCACCCCGTAGACGTCCCACCCATCGCTGCACCGAAGGAGACCACGATGACTGATCCACAACTCGACCTGGCCAGTTCGCCATCCGCTGCTCCCGCCGCCCCCGACGTGCAGGGCGACCTCGTGCTGGTACCGCCGGCTGCCGTGCCCGTCGTGGCCACTGACCAGGCCAGCGGCATGCTGCCGATCGACGCCGCACGCACGGCCGAGATCGCCGAGCGTGCGAAGGCGTACCTCGCGGGACTCGCCCAGATCGACCCGCACTCGGCCGAGTACGCCAAGAAAATTGCGGATGTCACCGCCATGGGCCAGGGCGAGATCCGCGCGGCATCCGAAGTCTCCAACCGCATGCTCGAGCGCCCGGTCGCGGCTCTCGCCGCAGCCCGCGGAGCGGGGGACGACGGCGACGCCCAGCGCAAGGTCGCGAACTCCCTCGTCGACCTGCGCCTGCAGATCGAGGACCTTGACCCGTCGCGCAACGATGGCGGGCTGAAGAACCTGATCATGAACCTGATCCCGTTCCGCGACAAGATCCGCAGCTACTTCGCCAAGTACGCCTCGGCGCAGACGCAGCTGAACAAGATCATCACCAGCCTGCAGAACGGCGAAGACGGCCTTCGCAAAGACAACGCCGCGGTCGAGGGCGAGAAGGTGCGCCTCTGGGACACCATGAACAAACTGCAGGAGTACGCGGTGCTCACCAGTGCCTTGGACTCGGAGTTGGTGGAGCAGATCGCCACCGTGCGCGTGTCTGACCCGGCGAAGGCCGACACCCTCACCTCTGACCTGCTGTTCGCGGTGCGCCAGAAACACCAGGACCTGCTCACCCAGCTTGCGGTCTCTGCCCAGGGCTACCTCGCGCTCGACGTGGTGCGCAAGAACAACCTCGAGCTCATCAAGGGCGTGGAACGTGCGACCACAACCACGATCTCCGCGCTGCGCACCGCCGTGATCGTGGCGCAGGCGCTGGCCAACCAGAAGCTCGTGCTCGACCAGATCACAGCCCTCAACACGACCACGTCGAACCTCATCGTCGCCACCTCGCAGATGCTCAAGTCGCAGTCGATTGCCGTGGCGGAGCAGTCGACCTCGGCCACGATCAGCCTCGACGCGCTGCAGACCGCGTTCCAGAACATCTACGACACGATCGACCAGGTCGACACCTACAAGATCCAGGCCGTCGAGACCATGGCTGCCACGGTAACCGCGCTGCAGACCCGCCTCACCGAGGCGACCCATTACCTCGAGCGCGCGCACGAGGACACCACCACTCCCACCCCCACAGACGGGAACTGACATGCGGCGCTCGCCGAAGAGGAACTGGCTGCTCGCGACCATCGGCGCTGCCGTATCCGTCGTGCTGCTCTCCGGTTGCATCGGCGAGCCCGTCGTCACCGGGGATGGCACCGGCACGCTGCCGGATGACCCGAGCACGATCCGCATCCTCGCCGGCAGTGAGGTGAAGGACATGATCCCGATCCTCGAGTCCGCGGCCTCCGAGATCGGGGTGAAGGTCGCATTCGACTACGTCGGCACCCTCGAGGGCACGGAGCTAGTGGCATCCGGGGGCGCTGACGGCAAGTACGACGCCACGTGGTTTCCGAACAACAAGTACCTCTCGCTGCTGCCAGGGGCCACTTCGAAGATCTCGACAAGCGTCAAGATCATGCAGTCGCCCGTGGTGCTCGGGTTGAAGGCCGCGGTCGCGAAGAAGCTCGGCTGGGACACGGAGCCGCCCACCTGGGTGCAGGTAGCCCAGGCCGCCGCCGACGGTGAGTTCAGTTATGGCATGACCAACCCAGCCGCATCCAACTCGGGTTTCTCCACCCTGGTTGCGGTGGCAACCGCGCTTGCGAACACTGGCACCGCCCTGACCGACGCGGATGTCACGGCAGTAACTCCGGATCTCACCAGGTTCTTCTCCGGCCAGAAACTCACCTCAGGATCTTCCGGATTCCTGGCGTCGACGTTCGTGGCCGACCCGAGCCGGGTGGACGGCATCTTCAACTACGAGTCCGTACTGATGACTCTGGACACACCCACGCCGCTGACGCTGATCACGCCGACTGACGGCGTGCTGACCTCGGACTACCCACTGACCCTGCTCACGTCGGCGGCCGGTCAGAAGCGCGACCTGTTCACGAAGCTCACCGACTGGCTCACGACGCCGAAGATCCAGACGCGCATCGTGGATGAGACTTCCCGCCGGCCGGCCGTGCCCGGCATCGACACCGGCGGCAAATTCGGCGATGCCGTGCTGTTCGAGCAGCCGTTCCCGAACACGCTGGACGTCGTCAATGGACTCATCTCTGCGTACCTGGAGACGGCCCGCCCGCCCGCGCAGACTACGTTCGTGCTCGACACCTCCGGCTCGATGGACGGCGACCGGCTCGATAGCCTCAAACAAGCGCTCAAGAACCTGGCGGGGGCCGATACGTCCACGACCGGCGGCTTCGCGCAGTTCCGCAGCCGGGAGCGTGTGACATTGATCCCGTTCTCGGACCGGCCGGAGAGCCCGACCGTGATCGAAGTGCCGGAGGGCGACAAGACCGAGGCGCTGCAGAAGATCGTTGACATCACCGATTCGCTCAATGCCGACGGCGGCACTGCCATCTACGACTCGCTTGAGGAGGCGTACCGTCAGGCCGCCGCGCAGCTGAAGGAGAACCCGGATACGTTCAACTCCATCGTGCTCATGACCGACGGCGAGAACACCGACGGCGACGAGGCCTCCGACTTCCGGGACTTCTACGAGTCCCTCGGCTCCTCGTCGAAGACCATTCCGACCTTCGTCGTGTTGTTCGGCGATGGCAATGTCGACGAACTGACCGACATCGCAACGCTCACCGGTGGCAAGGTCTTCGACGCACGCAGCGGCAGCGGTCTCGCCGGAGCTTTCCAGGAGATCCGTGGCTACCAGTAGCCCCGGGCGATTCTGGAGCACGTCCGCCGGCCGCTGGATCGGTTCGCTGAAGAACATCGTCGGGTCGCTGGCCGCGGGTGCCGCGCTCGTGCTGCAGGCCGTCATCGGCCTGGGCGCCTGGTGGCCCGCGGTGATAGTCGCCGCGTACGCAATCGGCGCGCTCGTCGCACCCAGGGACCGGGTGGAACTCGGAGTCGCGATCGGTGGCGGCATGACCGCGGAGGACGCGGGTCGCCAACTGGCTGAGCTGAAGCGTCAGCTCAGGCCGATGGTAGGCCGGCTGCCGGAGGATGCGGCGGCACTGGTCGGCAAGATCCTCGAGAACCTGGGGGAGATCGTGGGCAAATGGGATGCCCTGGCCGGATCACCCGACAACGCCCACACCGTGCAGGCCATGATCGGTGACTACCTGCCGACATCCGTGCAGGGCTTCGTCAACCTGCCGCGCACTTTCGCCCTGTCGTCGCGGGTGGAGGGCAAGAAGACGGCCCACGATGAGCTCGTCGACCAGCTGACGATCCTCTCGACCGAGAGCGACCGCATCCGCACCGCTGTGTACTCGGAGAACCTCGAGGCGCTGCGCGACCAGGGCCGATTTCTGCGCGACAAGTTCAGCAAGTCCGAGCTCGACTTGGGCGGCTGACCCAGCGGAGTATTCCTCCGTCTCACGACGCGCTGAGCGGCGAGTGAGGTCTTTGTTACCCGGCCGTCGTCGAATCGCGCCCGGGCGGGA
>JBDUEC010000176.1:0-4970 GCA_040002655.1 Rhodoglobus sp.
CGAAGCGGAACGTGGTCTTCGGGTCCTGCAGAACCTTGATGGCCTCCTGCAGGATCGGGCTGGATGCGCTGGCCGGGTCGAGCCCGTTGTTGGCGCTGATGACACCACCCAGCTTCACGCGGCTGTTGGCCCACTCGGGGCTGGAGAGGTACTCCTGCACCTTGATCGTGTCCGCGTCGTTGGAGAACGCGGCAACGATCTCGCCGCCACCGGTGACGGCGGGGGCTCCGGCGGTCTCACCCGGGAGGATGAATGCCCAGATGTCAGCATCCGGTCCGACCGTTGCGTTGCCGTTCGCCGGGTCCTGGATGAACCCGTCGTAGAACGACGCCTGGTGGTGCAGTGCACACGTTCCGTCGCCAAGGGCGCGGGCCGGGTCACCGAACGGCGTGGTGTCGATCGACTTGACGTCACCGAATCCGGCGTTCACGTACTTCGGGTTCAGCAGGATCTCGCCGACAGAGTCGAGGGCCTTCTTGATCGCGGGGTCGGTGAACGGGATGTCGTGGCTGACCCACTTGTCGTAGGTCTCCGGTCCGGCCTGGCGAAGAACGAGGTCCTCCACCCAGTCGGTGCCCGGCCAGCCGGTCGCCGCGTCAGATCCGAAGCCGGCGCACCACGGTGCCGTGCCCGTCTTCTCCTGGATCGTCTTGGTCAGCGTCAGCAGCTCATCCCAGGTCTTGGGAACTTCGACGCCCCACTCCTTGAACTGCGCAGGCGAGTACCAGACGAAGCCCTTGACGCTTGCCATGAGCGGTGCCCCGTAGAGCGTCTTGTCGAGGGTGGCGTACGCCGCCCAGTCCTTGGACCAGTACTTCTCGACGTTGGCCTTCACTCCGTCGGGAGCCGGCTGGATGTAGTCGCGCGAAGCGAGGTCCTTCATCAGGCCTGGCTGCGGGAAGATCGCGATGTCCGGAGCGGTACCACCCTGGGCACGAACGCCGATCTGGGCTTCGAACTCCTTGGTGCCTTCGTACTGGATGTCGATCTTGTTGTCTTTTTCCCACTGGGCCCAGGACTGCTCGAGCAGGTCTGCCTCGGTGTCCTGGATGGTGCCGGTGATGGTGACAATTCCATCGGCTTTGCCGGCGTCGCCGGGGCCCGAGCTGTCTCCGCCGCCGCTGTCGCCGCTGCAGCCCGCGAGTGCGAGGCCGGCTATGGCGAATACTGCGATCGGAAGGGTGATTCGGCGGTGCAAGGTCGAACTCATATTTCTCCTCCTCATTGAGGTCCTCCGCGAAGAGCTCAAGTGCTGTTCACGATTGTGGTGCTCTTGGTGCAGATCCGGGCGCGCAATGTGGGACCGGTTCCACAACACAAGCTAGGGCACTGGGTGATTCATTGCAAGCGCTTGGCATGCCGGAAACACTAACGTTTTCGACACGGCTCAGAAATGAACGGCGGTCGAATGGGGAGCGCTCCATCGAATGCGAGACCCATTGTGTGGAACCGGTTCCATACGCGCGGTTTTCCGGCTACGCTGTGCTCCGACCGTGACCACCCAACGATGGGAGCACCGATGAGCGCGCTCTCCGACGTCGCCCGCATCGCTGGGGTGTCCAAGGCCACGGCCTCTCGGGCCCTGTCCGGCAACGGATACGTCTCCGACGACACCCGCGATCGCGTGGTCTCCGCGGCGGCCCAGATCGGCTACGTCGTGTCATCCACCGCCCAGAGCCTGGTCACCGGACAGACCCGCAACGTGGGTGTGGTCATCCCCTACCTCAATCGCTGGTACTTCGCCGAAGTGCTCGACGGCATCGAGTCGGCCCTGATCGCGGCGGGCTACGACCTGACCCTCTACCGGCTCAGCCCGGATGCCGTGCAGCGCAGGCGGGTCTTCGAGTACTTCCTGGTGCGCAAGCGCGTCGATGCCGTGATCGCGGTCGGCATCGAGCTGACACCGCACGAGATCGAGATGCTCAGCGGGCTGGGCAAACCGATCGCGGGTATCGGGGGTCCGATCGACGGAATCGCGACGCTGAGCATCGACGACGTGGAGACGGCGCGCCTGGCCACCGACCACATCATCAGCCTCGGCCACACCCGCATCATGCACCTCGGCGGCGACCAGGACCTCGAGATGGACTTCCACGTGCACTCGCAGCGCCTCACCGGATTCCTCGAGGCGCTGCGATCGGCCGGGCTCGACGAGAGCGACGCGTTCCGCACCGCGCCGGTCAGCATCCAGGGGGGTTACGCTGTGGCGCTCACCGTGCTGGCCGACCCGCGCGCTCGCCCCACAGCCATCGTGGCGGGATGCGACGAGGTCGCGATCGGCGCCCTCATCGCGGCCCGGCAGCTCGGCATCCAGGTTCCGTCCCAGTTGTCCGTCATCGGGATTGACGGCCACGACCTCGCAGACATGTTCGGACTGACGACACTCGCGCAGAATCCGAAGGCGCAGGGCGTGCTCGCCGTCGAGCTGCTGATGGCGGAATTAGCAGACACGGGCACTCTGGAAGAACCCGGCTGGCGGGCCTACCCGGTCGCACTCGACGTGCGCACCAGCACGACGGCGCCCGCCGAGGTCTGAGCGAGCACCGATATACCGATCTGACCGCCCCCGTCCGGTGGACAAGCGCGCATCCGGGGCCTATTCTCTACATGCGTTCGCTTCCGGGGGGATCAGCGGCTTACCCAACCACTCCTGCACCCTTGTGCGAACTACTACAGTCAGTCCATATTCCGGGACCCGTCCCGGAGCACCCCGGTATGGCAAAGGACCACGTTGTACGCGTCAGTGCACGCTCTGATTCTGGAGCGGATTGAGTCGGCCGTCTCGACCGCCGACACGCTGGGCGCGCTCGAAATCGTCCGTGAGAACTGGGAGGCGTTGAACGCCGCGCACGGACTCGCACTCCGCAAGGCGATGGACCGCATCCCGGGCGGTGAGTGGGAGTCCGACCCGTGGTTGGTCGGCGCCTACGCCTCGAGCTACCACTCGGTGGGTTCGCCGAGCAGGTCAGCGGCACTCCCCTACTTCGAGGCCGCGATCAGGGCGGTCGACGAGAGCACTCCACGAGCGGAGGTCGTGGGCATCCGGTTGCACTATTCGGCAGCCCTGCGCTCCCTCGGCCAGTTCCACGCCGCGGCCGCACAGATCACGGAAGCCGAGAAGGCACTGGAAGCGGATGACGCGCTCCCGCTGCTCGGCAAGGTGCGCCTGCAGGCGCGGCTCGCGGCGTACTGCGGCCTGATCACCCAGCACCTCGGAGCGGTGGGCGACGCGCTCACCTCCCTCCGCCTGGCCATTGGACTGACAGAACACCTCCTCCCCAGCGAGCGGGCGGAGTGCCTCGGAACCCTCGCCATCATCGAGTACATGCGCGGCGACTTCCGTGAGGCGGTGCGTGACTCAGAGGCCGCCGAGGCTGCGGCACCCGAGCTACGCGGCAGCCGCTTCGGCGCTGCGGCTCTTGTGGCCAGGGTGCTCGTCGCCTCGGAGCGCGACGAACTGGCGCTCTCTGAAACTCTCATGCCCCTCGCCATTCTCGCGGCCACCCGCACCGAATGGGAGCCGATGAGCCTGTTCGCCTCCTCGCGCAACGCGCTGATCAGCACCCGCTACCCCGAGGGGCTCGAGCTGCTGCGGCGCGCCGCCCAGAGCTATGAGTCCTGGCGGCCGGTCGGAATCGTCGGGGAGATGGTGGCCGGGATGAAGGCGGCCCTGACCGTGCTCGCCGGCAATCCCGGCCCCGCCTGGGATGTGGCGATGGCGATGCAGCCCACCGCTGACCACTCGAGCTGCCCGGCCCGATTCATCGCTCGATTGAAGCTGGGCTCCGGTGACCCCGCCGGGGCGATCGAAGCCCTCGAGGCGTGCGACGCCCTGGGTGACTCCCACGCCAGCCGCACCCTGATCGACGTGCTCGCCGTGCGCGCAGCCGCCCATGACGAGTTGGGCAATCTGGCCGCGGCCGACCTCGCCTTCGATCGAGCGGTGCTGATTGCAGAGCAGACCGGCATCCGCGTGCCGTTCCGCCTGCTGCCCGACGCGGTGGTGCGGCGCCTGGTTGCTCGCGCCATCGAGCGACCGCAGTCCCGGGCCACACGCGCGATTCTCGGTGACCTGCACGGCTCCACCCCGGTCGACGAGCTCAGTCTTGACCGCCAGCTCACCGAGCGCGAGCGCGAGCTGTTGCGCTACCTGAACAACAGCATGTCCACGGCCGCGATCGCTGACGCCCTTTACATTTCGGTGAACACGGTGAAATCCCACGTGCGCAGCATCTACCGCAAACTCGGAGTCGGTTCGAAAGCGGATGCCATCCGTCGCGCTCGCGAACTCGGCATCCATTTCGACGCGGTCTGAATCACCCCCGAAATCACCCCCCACGCGGTTGCCCTCGTACCCCCCGAAGTGGTTACGTATGCTCTAGCGGCGTAACCCGGCCGGTGATCGCAAGGTCCCGGTAGCGTCGTGCAGCATCACGATCGTCGCCCGTCCTGATCCCGGGCGCGGTCGAATCGGGAGTTGGGGCGAGGAGCCCCGCCGGTAACGGAGCTCCTCGTCCTGTTCCACTGCTGGGTTTCCAGCAACGACGAAGGCCCCTCGCTCTAGGCTGGTTTCCAGCGGAGCGAGGGGCCTTCGTTCGGTTGCAGTGTGAGCCCCGTACGGGGCCTCGACTACTTGAGGGTGACGGTGGCGCCAGCCTCTTCGAGCTGAGCCTTTGCCTTCTCGGCGGTCTCCTTGTTCGCGCCCTCGAGCACAACGCCCGGAGCTCCATCAACGAGAGCCTTCGCCTCGCCGAGGCCGAGGCTGGTGAGGGTGCGCACCTCCTTGATGACCTGGATCTTCTTCTCGCCGGCGCTCTCGAGAACGACGTCGAAGGAATCCTTCTCCTCGACCTCTTCTGCGCCCGCGCCAGCGCCGCCTGCGGCGGGAGCGGCAGCGACGGCTGCCGGAGCAGCCGCGGTGACCTCGAAGACCTCTTCGAACTTCTTGACGAACTCGCTGAGCTCAATGA
>JBDUEC010000177.1:0-4951 GCA_040002655.1 Rhodoglobus sp.
GCGTGGTCGACCTGCAGGAGGAGATCGGCCTCGACGTGCTCGTGCACGGCGAGCCGGAGCGCAACGACATGGTGCAGTACTTCGCCGAGAACCTGGACGGCTTCGCGGTCACCCAGAACGGCTGGGTGCAGTCCTACGGCTCCCGCTGCACCCGCCCGTCGATCCTCTGGGGCGACGTGTCGCGACCCGCTCCGATCACCGTGGAGTGGTCCACTTACACCCAGTCCCTCACCAAGAAGCCGGTCAAGGGCATGCTGACTGGACCGGTGACGATCCTGGCCTGGTCCTTCGTCCGCGACGACCAGCCGCTGGGCGACACGGCCAACCAGGTCGCCCTCGCCTTGCGCGACGAGATCATCGACCTGGAGGCGGCCGGCATCGGCATCATCCAGGTCGACGAGCCCGCGCTGCGCGAGCTGCTGCCACTCAAGAAGAAGGACCACGCCGACTACCTCGACTGGTCGGTCGGCTCGTTCAAGCTGGCCACCGCTGGCGTGCGCGACGAGACCCAGATCCACACCCACCTCTGCTACTCGGAGTTCGGCGTGGTCATCGACGCGATCAATAACCTCGATGCGGATGTCACCTCGATCGAGGCCGCGCGGTCGAAGATGGAGGTCGTGCCCGACATTCAGCGCAGCGGGTTCGGGCGGGGAATCGGACCGGGTGTCTACGACATCCACTCGCCCCGCGTTCCGTCGGTTGAGGAGGTCACCGACCTCATCGAGATCGCGCTCGGCTCGATCCCGGAGCGCCAGGTCTGGGTGAACCCGGACTGCGGCCTCAAGACCCGCGGCTACGACGAGACCGTGCAGTCACTGGCCAACATCCTCGCGGCGACGCGTGCGGTGCGGGAGAAGGTCGGCGCGTAGGCAGCCTGCCTACCGAGGACCCCCCTAGGGGCGGGTCCTCGGTGCGCCCCTCTTTCCGCGAGCATCGTCGGGAGTTGCGATGCGGGCGCGCCGGGGCAACGTGGGGGTCCGGCGAAACGCTCCCGTAGTTCAGCAAAAGTCGCCAAATTGCTGATTCACGGGAGCGTGTAAGGGCCGTCCGCCTTCCCGGCTGGCCGCGATCGACTCAGACCGAGCGGAGCACCGCCACGACCTTGCCCAAGACCTCTGCGTAGTCGCCGAGGATGGGTTCGAAGTTCGAGTTGCGCGGCAGCAGCCAGGTGTGCCCGTCGCGCTGGCGGAACACCTTCACTGTCGCCTCGCTGTCGAGCATTGCCGCGACGATGTCGCCGTTCTCCGCGGTGTTCTGCTGGC
Organism: Rhodoglobus sp.; assembly: GCA_040002655.1. Lineage (GTDB taxonomy): Bacteria > Actinomycetota > Actinomycetes > Actinomycetales > Microbacteriaceae > Rhodoglobus. The sequence goes on from JBDUEC010000177.1 coordinate 1,266, forward strand.
GCACGACCACCCAGTCCCCGTCGCAGATCGCGGCGTCTATCATCGACTCACCGACGACCTTGAGCATGAACATGTCGCCCTTACCGACCAGCTGGCGGGGGAGCGGGAAGACCTCATCGACCTGCTGCTCCGCAGTGATCGGGATGCCCGCCGCGATTCGACCGACCAGCGGCACCATCACGGCATCGCCGACCGACGGCGCGAACTCGGAGGGCTGCTCGTCCGTTGAAGGGAGGTCGATGAGCACCTCCATCGCGCGGGGGCGGTTCGGATCCCGGCGGAGGTAGCCGCTCAGTTCGAGCTGGCCGAGCTGGTGGGTGACGCTCGACAGTGAGGACAGGCCCACGGCATCCCCGATTTCGCGCATGCTCGGCGGGTACCCCCGCGTGGCGACCGACCGCTGGATCATGTCCAGGATCGCGAGCTGCTTGTCGCTGAGGCTGGTGCGCCGGCGTGTGCCCGGTCGTTCTGCCTTGTCTTCCATCGCGTGTCCCGTCCATCGTGGCCATGGGGCCAGTTGCGGTGGCGGCCGTCGAAATGTCGGTGGCCCTTGGTTATCTGTCTCCAGACAGTCGAAACAATATCCGGCTTTCTGCTCATAAACAAACACCTGTTCGAGTGTGTCGCGAAGAATGTCGGTGCTGTGTTCGAACATTATCTTGATTTAAGCCGAAATCGAAGGTATGTTCGGTACAAAGCTTCGTATCCGGCACTCCCGGCCGAGTGCCGGATACGAAAACCCCGCGAATGCGGACTAGGAAGGGGAAAGCGGATGACCACCATCTCGTTCGACAGCAACGTGTTCGGCAGCAACGTCGGTGCTCGTGTGACCCCGATCCGTCCGCGCAGCCAGGCCGTGCCCAAGCTCCGCATTACCAAGCGTGGTCGCGCAGTGCTGCTCTTCCTGGTGGCCCTGCCGCTGGTCGTTGCTGCGTTTCTGTTCGCCACGAACGGCGGCGGCGCGACCGCGACGCTTGAGGGTTCGAGCGTGCCGTTCCAGTTTGTGACGGTCGAGCCCGGGGAGTCGCTCTGGCAGGTCGCCGAGACGATTTCACCCTCGTCCGACCCGCGTGACGTCATTGACGCGATCGTGAAGCTCAACGCTCTCGAGTCGGCCGATGTGGCCGCGGGCCAGCAGCTGGCCATCCCGCCGCAGTATCTGCAGCACTGAGCTACTTGCGGCACTGGGTCACTTGCAGCACGGGGCCCTGGCCGTTCGGAAGTAGTCGTAGTACGCCGAAACAGCGCGGGAGCCGCCCGTAGCATTGCAGGGTGACTTCTCTCGAGGACTTGCCCATCCGTGACGACCTGCGCGGCCACCTGCCGTACGGCGCGCCGCAGGAGCACGTGCGTATCGCGCTCAACGTCAATGAGAACACCCACCCGATCCCCGAGGATGTGGCCACCGACATCGTCACGGCTCTTGCCGCGGCCGTGCTCGGGGTCAATCGTTACCCCGACCGCGAGTTCACCGAACTCAGGGATGGATTGGCCGACTACCTCGGGCACGGGCTCACTCGCGAAAACATTTGGGCCGCGAATGGATCCAACGAGATCCTGCAGCAGATTCTGATGGCGTTCGGTGGCCCGGGGCGCAGCGTGCTGGGCTTCCCGCCCACCTACTCGATGCACTCGATCATCGCGAACGGCACCGGCACGGCCTGGCTCACGGCCGAGCGGGATGCGGACTACGCCATCTCGCCGGAGACGGTCGTCGCCGCGATCGAGCGGACTGATCCGGACCTCGTCTTCCTGTGCTCCCCGAACAACCCGACGGGCACGCCGCTGCACCTCGACACCATCGAGGCCGCGTACTCGGCCACCCGCGGCATCCTGGTCGTCGATGAGGCCTACGCCGAGTTCATGCCGCACGACCAGCCGACCGCCCTCACGCTGCTGCCCGGCCGGGAGCGGCTGATCGTGTCCCGCACCATGAGCAAGGCCTTCGCCTTCGCCGGCGCGCGCGTGGGTTACCTCGCCGCCGATCCTGCCGTAGCGGATGCCCTGCGCCTGGTCCGCCTGCCGTACCACCTGTCCGCCTTCACCCAGGCCGCTGCAGTCGCTGCCCTGCGCAACGCGCCGGCGATGCTCGCCATGGTCGACGACATCCGCGAGCAGCGTGACCGCCTGCTGGTGGAACTGCCGAAGCTCGGCTACCCGGTCGCGGAGAGCTGGTCCAACTTCGTGCTGTTCGGCGGGGTCGACGACCCGCAAGCGGTGTTCCGCGCGCTGCTTGCGGAGAGCATCCTGATTCGCGATGTGGGCATCCCGAACCACCTGCGGGTGACCGCTGGCACCGAGGCGGAGACGACGGCCTTCCTCGATGCCCTCGCTAGGATTGGCGCATGACCAGCCAGCGTGTCGCGCACCTGCAGCGGGAGACGAGCGAGTCGAGCATCGACCTCACTCTCGACCTCGATGGAACCGGAAAGTCGTCGATCCACACGACCGTGCCGTTCTTCGACCACCTGCTCACGGCCTTCGCGAAGCACTCGCTCGTCGACCTGAAGATCGTTGCCAAGGGTGATATTGAGATCGACGTGCACCACACGGTCGAAGATGTCGGCATTGTGCTTGGGCAGGCCATCAAGCAGGCGCTGGGAGACAAGTCCGGCATCGGTCGCTACGGTGATGCCACGGTTCCGCTCGACGAGGCGCTGGTGCGCGCCGTCGTCGACGTGTCCGGTCGGCCGTACCTCGTGCACGACGGCGAGCCCGCGGGGTTCGAACACCACCTCATCGGCGGACACTTCACCGGGTCGATGGTGCGCCACGTTTTCGAGGCCATCGCCTTCAATGCCGCCATCACGGTGCACGTGACCGTGCTCGGCGGGCGGGATCCTCACCACATCGCCGAGGCGGAGTTCAAGGCATTCGCGCGCGCCTTCCGCAAGGCGATCGAGCCGGATGCCCGGGTCAGCGGCATCCCATCGACCAAGGGTGCCCTGTAGCCGTGACCTCTCCCACCGTCGTCGTTCTCGACTACGGCTCAGGCAACATCCACTCGGCGGCGAAAGCTGTCGAGCTTGCCGGGGCCAGGGTCGAGATCACCGCAGACCGCGACCGCGTACTCGCGGCTGACGGCCTCATCGTGCCCGGAGTCGGGGCGTTCGAGGCAGTCGTGACCCAGCTCAACGCCGTCAACGGCGGCACGCTCATCGAGAAGCGACTGATTGCGAACAAGCCCGTGCTCGGAATCTGCGTGGGTATGCAGGTGCTGTTCGAGCACGGCGTCGAGCGCGGCAATGACGTGCCGGGGCTCGGCGAGTGGCCGGGTGTCGTGACCGAACTGAAGGCGCCGGTTCTGCCGCACATGGGCTGGAACACTGTGGAGCCGGAGGCCGGCTCGCGCCTGTTCGACGGCATCGCGGGGGAGCGGTTCTACTTCGTACACTCCTTCGGCGCCCAGGAGTGGACGCTTGACCCGCAGCCACCGTTCCCGCGCCCGATTCTCACCTGGTCCGACCACGGCGGGCGCTTCCTGGCCGCAGTGGAGAACGGCCCGCTCTCCGCCACCCAATTCCACCCCGAGAAGTCGGGGGCACCCGGCATCCGCCTGCTCTCGAACTGGCTAGACACCCTGAAGGACCGCGCATGAGCGAATTCGCATCCACCCCCAAGCTGATCCTGCTGCCCGCAGTGGATGTCGCCGACGGCAAGGCCGTGCGCCTCACCCAGGGCGAAGC
>JBDUEC010000178.1:0-4944 GCA_040002655.1 Rhodoglobus sp.
CGGTTCTTCTCGACGCTGCGCCGCAGCGCCTCCATGAGGTCGAGCACCTCGCCGCCGCTCTCCTCCTCTGTGACCCCGAACGTCTCAGCGGTGTCGACCGCGTCGCCCTTCTCGAGCTTGGCCTCGATGAGTTCCTTCAGCTGGCCCTGGTAGTCATCGGTGAACTTCTCCGGCGCGAAGTCGCTCTCGAAACTCTTCACGAGGGCGGATGCCATCTCCAGTTCCTTCGCGGAGATCGTGACCTTCTCGTCCAGGCTCGGGAATTTCGCCTCGCGCACCTCGTCATCCCAGAGCAGCGCCTGCAGCATGATCACGTCGCCGCGTACCCGCAGGGCGCCGAGGCGGGTCTTCTGGCGCAGCGCGAACTGCACGATCGCGGTGCGGTCGGTCTTCTCGAGCGTCTGGCGCAGCAGTGCGTAGGCCTTCACCGACTTCGAATCCGGTTCGAGGTAGTAGGCCTTCTCGAACATGATCGGGTCCACCTGGTCGTTGGGCACGAACTCGACCACATCGATCTCGCGGCTCTTCTCCGCGGGAAGGGCCGCAAGATCCTTCTCGGTGAGGATCACCGTACGATCGCCGTCGTCGTAAGCCTTCGAGATGTTCGCGTACTCCACGATCTCGCCGTCGAGCTCGCAGCGGCGCTGGTAGCGGATGCGGCCGCCATCCTTGTCGTGCACCTGGTGCAGCGACACGTCGTGGTCCTCGGTGGCGCTGTACACCTTCACGGGCACGTTGACGAGCCCGAACGTGATGGCACCCTTCCAGATCGAGCGCATCTTTCTTCCCTCCGACCGATGTGTACTGCGTACACATTGGTACAAGTGAACACCCTTTCACCTAGGCATGTCACCCCGTCGCAGGAATGATGGAGGTATGGCAGCATCCGACGAGCAGACCGTCACCATTGACGGCCACCGCCTGAAGCTCACCAACCTCGACAAGGTGCTCTACCCGGAGACCGGCACGACCAAAGCCGACGTGCTCGCCTACTACGCCCAGGTGGCCGACGTGCTCATCGCGCACGCCCGCAACCGCCCGGCCACCCGAAAGCGCTGGGTGCACGGCGTTGGCACCGAAACCGAGCCGGGCGAGATGTTCTTCCAGAAGAACCTCGACGAGCGCTCGACGCCCAAGTGGGTGCCCCGGCGCAGCGTGCAACATTCCGACCACGTGAACGAGTATCCGCTGGTGAACGACCTGGCGACCCTCACCTGGCTCGGGCAGATCGCGGCCCTCGAGATCCACGTGCCGCAGTGGCAGTTCGGGCGCACCGGCGCGCGCAAGAACCCCGACCGGCTCGTGCTCGACCTCGACCCTGGGCCGGGGGCGGGGCTGGCCGAGTGCGCGGAGGTGGCGCGGCTCGCACGCGCGATCCTGGGCGGGATGGGGCTCGACCCGATGCCGGTGACCAGTGGCAGCAAGGGCATCCACCTGTATGCGCCGCTCGACGGCAAGCAGACCAGCGACCAGGTCTCCGAGGTCGCGCACGAGCTCGCGCGTGCCCTGGAGGCCGACCACCCCGACCTGGTGGTCAGCGACATGAAGAAGACCCTGCGCGACGGCAAAGTGCTCGTCGACTGGAGCCAGAACAACGGCAACAAGACCACGATCGCGCCGTATTCACTGCGTGGCCGCGCCCACCCGATGGTGGCGGCACCACGCACCTGGAAGGAACTGGACAGCCCGAAGCTCGCCCAGCTCGACTACCAGGAGGTGATGCGGCGGGTGGCGAAGCAGGGCGATCCACTCGCCGGACTCACGGCCGGGCACCTGTCGTCGCTCGAACCGACGACCGAGCGGCTCGCGAGCTTCCAGCACGCCGATGGTGCGGATGACCGACTCGCGAAATACCGCGCCATGCGTGACGGGTCGCTCACCCCTGAGCCGGTTCCCGCCGGAGTCGCCGCTCCGACCACCGGCCAGACCTTCGTGATCCAGGAGCACCACGCCAGCCGCCTGCACTGGGACTTTCGGTTGGAGCACGACGGCGTGCTGGTGAGCTGGGCACTGCCGAAGGGTGTACCGACCGACATCAACCAGAATCACCTGGCCGTGCAGACCGAGGACCACCCGCTCGAGTACGGCACGTTCGCGGGCACCATTCCGGCTGGACAGTACGGCGCGGGCGAGGTCACCATCTGGGATCGGGGCACCTACGAGCTGGAGAAATGGATGGAGGGCAAGGAGGTGATCGCCACCCTGCACGGCGAGAACCATGGCTCGCACCGCTACGCGCTCATCCAGACCGGCGGCAGGGACCACGATGACAAGACCTGGCTCATCCACCTGATGAAGGACGTGAGCGAACAGCCCGTGCGCACCGCGAAGGCGGACTCACGGCGCAAGGTGATCGGCGGCACGCGGGCACCGTTGTCCCGCGACACCAGGGCCCCGGCCCCGATGCTCGCGACGCTCGGTACGGCGGGCGAACTCGGGAACACCGCTGAGTGGGCGTTCGAGATGAAGTGGGATGGCATCCGGGCGATCGCGGACGTGTCGCACGGCCAGGTCAGCCTCACCAGCCGCAACGGCGTGGACGTGACCAGCCGCTACCCGGAGCTCGCGAACCTCGCCGATGCGGTGAAGGGCGACGCGATCCTGGATGGCGAGATCGTGGCGCTCAACAAGGCCGGCCGCCCGGATTTCGGCGTGCTGCAGAAGCGGATGGCGCTCACCAAGTCGGCGGAGATCGAGCGGATGATGGCCACCGTTCCAGTGCACTTCATGGTGTTCGACATCCTGGAGTTGGACGGCGACTCGCTCGTCAAGCAGCCGTACTCACGGCGCCGCGAGCTGCTGGAGTCGACGGTCAGGTCGACCGGTGCCGTGCAGGTGCCTCCGGTGTTCGACGGCGATATCACGGCGGCGATGAGCACGTCGCGCGCGCTCAGGCTCGAAGGTGTGATGGCGAAGCGCCTGGAGAGCACATACCTGCCGGGCAAGCGCGGGCAGTCCTGGATCAAGGTGAAGCACCACCTCACCCAGGAGGTGGTGATCGGTGCGTGGCGCCCGGGCGCGGGCAATCGCGCGCACCGGGTCGGCTCGCTGCTCCTGGGCATCCCGGATGGCGACGGGCTGCGCTACGTCGGACGGGTCGGGACCGGCTTCACCGATCGCGACCTGGAGCAGATCGGAACGAAGCTTCGGCGGCTGGAGCGCAAAACCAGCCCGTTCGACGAACTACCCGCCGCCGACGCCGCCGACGCGCACTACGTGAGCCCGACCTTGGTCGGTGAGGTGGAGTTCGCCGAATGGACCCCGACCGGCAAGCTGAGGCAGCCGAGCTGGCGCGGCTGGCGCACCGATAAGTCACCTGCAGAAGTCGTGCCAGAAAGCCAGCCCTAGGAACTCACAATCGCGCCGCCTAGGGTGGAATCATGAACCCACGCATCGTGCTGCTCGCCTTCGGAGTCGTTGTCGGATACCTGGTCGGCGCTCGCGCCGGCCGCGAGCGGTACGACGAACTCAAAGCCACGGCCTCGAAACTGTGGGAGAACCCGCGGGTGCGCAAGGTGCGCACCGACGTGGAGGGCTACGCCCGGCAGCAGGCGCCGGTCATCCGTGAGCGGGCCGAAGCCGCCGCGAAAGCCGCGCCCGGCGTGATCGCCGACGGCGCAAAGGCAGCGGCCGGGGTCGCCAAGGATGTCGCAGAGAAGACCAGCGCCATGGCTCGAGATGTCGCGGACCGCACCGCCGATGTCGCCAAGGACGTCGCTGGGAAGACTACGGCCACGGCGAAGGACGTCGCCGAGAAAACCAGCGCCACCGCCAAGGACGTCGCTCAGAAGACCACCGCCACCGCGAAAGACGTGGCTCAGAAGACCACAGCCACCGCGAAGGACGTGGCCGGACGCACCTCCGCTGCAGCCAAGGATGTCGCCGACCGCACGACCGAGGTCGCGAAGGACGTCGCCGACCGCACCACCGTCGTCGCGAAGGACGTTGCCGACCGCACTCGCAAGACCGCCGCCGACGTGCGCGAGCGCGGCGAAGCCGCCGTCGATCGCGCAGTCGCCGCAGCCGGAGCAACCAGGGACGACGCACTCGCGTCACTCGACGACGCGGACGACGCCGGCTCCGGCACCCGCTGAGCGAAGGCACCCGCGGAGCGAAGCAGCTCGCTGAGCGAGCTCGCCGCTAGTCCTGGTCCGGGTTCTCCTTCAGCTCCGCCAGCATCACCGGCAGGGTGATGGCCCCGGATGCCGCGACCATTCCGCTCAGCCGCTCCGGTGAGAGCACCCTGGCCACGTCCTCCGCGCTCATCAGCCCGGCCGAAACCACGAGCTCGGCGATCGACGCGTTCGTCGTGAGGGCGGTGTGCGCAAGGGCAGCGGATGCCGCGTACCCGATGTACGGCGTGAGCGCGGTGACGACGCCGACGCTGGTCTCCACCTGCTGAGCCAGGCGCACCGTGTTCGCGGTGATCCCATCGATGCAGTTGACCCTGAGGGTGTAGCAGGCGTTCGTCATCCAGGCCAGCGACTGCAGGATCGAGTGGGCGATCACCGGCTCGAAGGCGTTGAGCTGCAACTGGCCGGCCTCCGCCGCCGCGGTCACGGTGGCATCCGCTCCGATCACGCTGAAGGCGACCTGGTTGACCACTTCGGGGATCACCGGGTTCACCTTGCCCGGCATGATCGAGGAGCCGGCCTGGCGCGCCGGCAGGAAGATCTCACCGAGGCCTGCCTGCGGGCCGCTCGAGAGCAGTCGCAGGTCGTTGCAGATCTTGGAGAGCTTCACCGCGGCGCGCTTGAGCGTGCCACTCACCGTCATGAAGATGCCGGCGTCGCTCGTGGCCTCGATGAGGTCGGGCGCGGTCTCCATGTCGATGCCGGTGACCTCGACCAGGTGCTTGCGCACGGCCTCGGCGTAACGCGGGTCTGCCGTGATTCCGGTGCCGATCGCGGTGGCGCCCATGTTGATCTCGTTGAGCCACGGGAT
>JBDUEC010000179.1:0-4897 GCA_040002655.1 Rhodoglobus sp.
ATCGACTTCTCGGCCGAGTACACCGTCGCGGGCATCCCGTGGACGCCGATCGCGGGAACGCTGCCCGTGCCCGCAAACCGCCTGGTGGCAACCGCAGGCGACGCGAAAACGGTGCTTGTCGAACGCGAATGCACCGTGAACCCCAGCGGTCCCGGCTGCTGAAAGCGGCTCACTGGCCGCTAAAGGAAGGCTCACAGCGCGGCCAAATACAATGCTCAGGTTGGCGATGAATGCTTGGCATCGCTGAAAGGAGCACCACCCATGGCTGACGCCAACGAGAGCCCAGAGACGGACTCCACCACACCCTCAGAAGCCGAGACGGTCGAACAGACCCAGGCGAGACTTGCCAGCGAGGCAGCACCACCGGCAGGGGCACCCAAACCAGCCAACCCGAACCGCTCCCGCACCATCGGACTGGTCGCGGCACTCGCCGTCGGCGCGGTAGTCGGCGGCGTCTCCGGTGCAGGGGCAGCGATCTGGGCGATCTCCAGCAACGCGACCGCGCCCACAGCGACCACGAACACCACACCAGCGACCATCACGGTCAACAACCCGTCGGATGCGACGCAGATCACCGCCGTGGCTGCCAAAGCTTCGCCCTCCGTCGTGACCATCAGCGTGAGCTCCTCGAACGCCGGCGGCACCGGCTCGGGTGTCGTGCTGACGGCTGACGGCTACGTGCTCACCAACACCCACGTTGTCACCCTCGACGGCGCGGCGGCTGACGCCACCGTTCGCGTAGAAACGTCAGACGGGCGACTGCGCGATGCCAAAATCATCGGCATCGACCCGATCGCCGACCTCGCCGTCATCAAAGTCGACGGCGTCGATAACCTGCAGCCCGCCGAATGGGCGGACTCCAGCAAGCTCAACGTGGGCGACACCGCGATTGCGATCGGCGCGCCCCTGGGGCTGGCCGGCACGGTCACGAGCGGCGTCGTCAGTGCTCTGAACCGCAGCATCACGGTCGCGTCATCCGCTGTTCCAGACACGACGCCGCAAGACCAGCAGGACCAACAGGATCCGCAGTCGCCCGACAGCGAGAGCCCGTACAACTTCTGGCAGTTCAGCAACCCGGACGGCTCCACCCAGGCGCCGTCGGCAGCATCCAGCTCCATCTCGCTGTCGGTCATCCAGACGGATGCCGCGATCAACCCGGGCAACTCCGGTGGCGCGCTGCTCAACACCGACGGGCAGGTGATCGGCGTCAACGTTGCCATCGCGTCCGCCGGTAGCAGCACGGGAGGGCAGTCGGGCAGCATCGGCGTGGGCTTCGCGATTCCGTCCAACCTGGCCCAGCGGATCGCAACCGAACTCCGCGAGAACGGCAAGGCCACCCACGGGCTCCTCGGGGCATCCGTGCTGGACGTCACCGAAGACACCGACGCCACCGACAGCCAGGTCGTCGGCGCCACCATCAAGGAACTCGTGCAGGGCGGGGCGGCCGCCAACGCCGGCCTGCAGGTTGGCGACGTGATCACCGGTTTCGACGGCATCCCGATCACCGGCAAGACCGACCTCACCGCGCAGGTGCGATTCCTCGCGGCCGGAGCCAAAGCCGAGGTGGACTTCGTGCGCAACGGCAAGTCCGAGAAGGTCGAAGTGACGCTCGGGGAACTCAAGTAGCACTCCACAAGGGGAGCGCCGTGCACACGGCGCTCCGCTTGTGCCGTGCGGGTCGCTGGTAGGCTCGACCAACTCGCACGACCCTGAGGACCCCATGGCACGCACCGCAGATTCCCTGACCGGGGTCTCCTACGTCATGCCTGTTCTCAACGAGGTCGAGCACATCGAGGCCGCCGTCCTGAGCCTGGTAGCCCAGGACTATGCGGGGCCGTTTGAGATCGTCCTCGCCCTCGGTCCGAGTGTCGACGGCACGAACGATGTGATCAGGCAGATGGCGAAGGCCGACCCGCGCATCCGCAGCATCCCGAACGAACTGGGATCGACCCCGGGCGGCCTGAACGCCGCGATCCGGGCGTCGAGCTACCCGATCGTCGTGCGGGTGGATGCCCACTCGGTGCTGCCCACGAATTACACCCGCATCGCGGTGGAGACCCTCGAACGCACCGGCGCCGCCAACGTCGGTGGCATCATGAAGGCCGAAGGCGTCACCCCGTTCCAGAAAGCCGTCGCCCACGCCTACGGGGCCCCGGAGGGCCTTGGCGGTACCCCGCATCACGTCGGGGGCAAGGAGGGCCCGGCCGAGACCGCGTACCTCGGTGTCTTCCAGCGGAGCAAGCTTGAAGAGGTCGGCTTGTTCAACGAGGACATCAAGCGCGGCCAGGACTGGGAGCTCAACCGGCGACTGCGGCTGGCCGGAGGCACCGTCTGGTTCACGCCCGAACTCGTAGTCGTCTATCGGCCACGGTCGAGCCTGCGCAAACTCATTCGCCAGTTCGTGGCGACCGGCATCTGGCGCGGCGAGCTGGCACGCCGCTTCGGAGCGGCCAACTCGATCCGGTACTTCGTGCCTCCGGTCGCGGTGCTGGGCATTCTGGTTGCAACCGTGCTCGGCATCGTCGGTCTGGCGACCGGGGTGGGCTGGTTGGCGTGGGCGTTCCTGGTTCCGGCGGTGTACCTGCTGTTCGTGATCGTCGCTGCGCTGCGGGCAGTGAAAGACGGGGTGCGCACGGCGCTCTGGTATCTCGTAGTGTTGCCTTGCATCCACTTCGGCTGGGGCATCGGGTTCATCCTCGGGTTCCTCACGCTGACGAGAAACATCACGATCCACACGGGAAGGTGACAATGACGTCGCTTGACAGTCATCGCGCCGCGCCGACCTCTATCGCCGAACTGCGGAAGGTCTCGCAGCCGCCGGAGGTGCGCTCGCGGGCGAACGCCGAGCACTGGACGGCCTCGCTGTACCTGCGCGACATCTCGCCGTATCTCACCTGGCTGTTCCTGAAGACATCGATCTCGGCGAACGGTGTCACCGGCCTGATGATCCTTGTCGGGTGGTCGACGGCCGCGGCGCTGCTCATCCCCGGAATCGCGGGCGCGTCGCTCGCACTCGTGCTCGGCCAGCTGCAGATGCTGGTTGACTGCTGCGACGGCGAGGTTGCCCGCTGGCGTGACCAGCGGTCACCGGCTGGCGTGTTCCTCGACAAGGTCGGGCACTACACGACCGAAGCCCTCATCCCGATCGCGCTCGGCATCCGTGCCGCCGGCTACCCGATCAGTGTTCCCGAGGACTTCTTCTGGACCACCCTGGGCCTCACCCTTGCGCTGCTGATCGTGCTCAACAAGGCGCTCAACGACATGGTGCATGTGGCGCGTGCCAACGCCGGGCTGGAGAAGCTCGCCGACCACAAAGACGAGGCCGTTCCCAGCCAGCGGATGATCGCCCGCCTCCGCAGGATCGCCCGGTTCATCCCCTTCCACCGCCTCTACCACTCGGTGGAGCTCACGATCATCGCGTTCATCACCGCGATCGTGGCGCTCTTCGTCGGACACATCGCGGACCAGGTGCTCGTGATCGTCTTGGTTCCGCTCGCGTTCCTCGCCCTGGTCGGGCATTTCATCGCGATCATGGCGTCGAGGCGGGTGCGGTCATAGCTGCCCCGACGGTGGGCGTCGTCTCCCTCTCCCAGGGAACGCGCCCGGATGACCTGCGTCGCGGTTTGGAGTCCCTGCTCGCGCAGCAGGGGGTCACCCTCGATGTCGTCGTCGTCGGCAACGGCTGGAACCCGACCGGGCTCCCGACGGGCATCAAGAAGCTGCATCTGGCCGAGAACCTGGGCATTCCTGCCGGTCGCAATCGGGGCGTGGAGCAGGTTGCGGGGGAGTACATCTTCTTCCTCGACGACGATGCGAGCATCCCGTCTCCCACCTTTCTCGCCGACGCGATCGCGAAGATCGAGGCAGACCCGACGATCGGGCTGATCCAGCCACGGGTGGTCGATCCGGAGGGTAAGGCGAATCCGCGGCGGTGGGTGCCGCGCATCCGCAAGGGCGACCCAGAACGCTCGAGCAACGTCTTCTCGGTGTGGGAGGGGGCGACGCTGTTGCCCCGGTCGGTGTTCGACCTGACCGGGGGTTGGGCCGAGCCCTTCTTCTACGCCCATGAGGGCATCGAGTTAGCCTGGCGGGTCTGGGACCAGGGCAAACGCACCTGGTACGCCGGGGACCTGGTCGCGAACCACCCCGCAATCGAACCGACCCGGCACGACTACTACTACCGGCTCAACGCGCGCAACCGGGTCTGGCTGGCCAAACGCAACCTGCCGTGGCTGTTCGCCCGGTTGTACGTGGCGTCGTGGACCGGCATCCAGATTCTGCGGTGGGCGCGCCGGCCCGCTGCGCTGAGAGCGTGGTTCGGTGGGTGGGCCGAGGGGTGGCGCACCGCTCCGGGAGGCACTCGTCGCATCAAGTGGATAACGGTGTGGCGTATGACGCTCGCCGGCCGTCCGCCGCTGCTCTAATTGGCCGGGGAGGAACTGTGGCACTGCTCAACGACATCCGCACGGCCCAGCGGGTCCTGCGCAACATCCTGCGCTCCCGCGCCAATCGCCGGGCGGTGGCGAAGCAGATGGTGCGGTACCGGCCGCCGGCCGAGGGCACGATCAAGATCGCGGTGTACTTCGCTGACACCCAGGTGAACCTGTACCAGATCCGCCAGTGGTACGCGCCGTTGGCAGAGATCGCACAGACCTGGCCGGTCGCGATCATCTCGCGGAGCCCGAGCTCGGTGCTTGCCCTGTGGGACGAGGCCCCCGTTCCCGTGGTCTACGTGCGTCGCGTGGCTGAGCTGGAGGAGTTCGTCGCCAGCCAGGACCTGCGCATCGTCTTCTACGTCAATCAGAATGCCAAGAACTTTCAGATGTTCCGGTACGGGCGCACCTGGCACGTTTTCATCAACCACGGTGAGAGCGACAAGATGTACATGACGACCAAC
>JBDUEC010000180.1:0-4881 GCA_040002655.1 Rhodoglobus sp.
AAGAAGCCCAGGGTCGCGGCGAGCTCGGCGTTCTTGAAAATGACCCCGGTGGCGATCAGGAGACCCCAGAGGAGCAGGGGCACCAATGCGCCGGCGAGAACCACCCGGGGTGCTGCGACCTTCTCGCGAGCGAAGGTGAACACGCCCCAGCCGAACTCGATCGCGCCGATCAGGGCGAGAACGATTCCGGCGGGGAGGGGAGCGCCGATGACCAGTGCCAGATGGATCAGCCCGGTACCAATGCCGGCAAAAGCCAGCCAGGTCTTCGTGATCGTGGACACTGTCGCGCTCCCCTCTCGCTCGTGGATTAGCGTCAGACCGTTGCGGGCTTGACGCTGCGCTCGGCGCCGAGGCCGACCGCCAGCAGGATCACGGCGCTCGCGAAGTGGAGCACGTGGTCCGCTCCGTTCAGGGCCAGGATGTTGAACGGCGTGCCGACGATAAACAGGCCGACGATGCCGAGCAGCAGGTAGAACCCACCGACGGCGGTGTTCACGCCCTTCGCTGCCCGAGCGTTCGAGAGGCCGGCGATCAGCAGGGCTGCACCGATCAACAGGTGGGCCACGTTATGGAAGACGTTGACCTCGAAGATTCCGAGGAGCAGTCCGCCGTTGGTGTCGAAGAGTCCGACTCCCGCGGTCACGGTGAATCCGAGAATGCCGACCAGAACATAGACTGCGCCGAAGATGACTCCGAGCAGGCGGTTCGGGGACTTGGTCATGATGTCTTGCCTCCTATGGCACGGGCGGTCTGCCCGGGTTGTAGATCAGTTCGTATCCACCCGCGCTCGAGATTGGTCTGGGTAGCGCAATGCGCAGTACTCAGGCTATTCCCGCGCACAGGTTGGCGCGATCTCGACGGCGGATGTCGCTGGCCATGCGCCACGATGGCTACATGCCCATAACCCCCGATACAAAGAACTGGACCTGGGTGATCGAGAAGCCGTGCCCGGAGTGCGGTTTCGACGCCAGCACCTTTGAGGCAGCGGATGTCGCCGGCCTGCTCCGCGAGAACGCCGCGGAGTGGCCGGCCGTCCTGGCCCGTCCCGACGTTCGGCAGCGACCGGACGACTCCACCTGGTCCCCGCTGGAGTACTCCGCCCACGTGCGCGATGTGTTCCGGCTCTACGACTACCGGCTGGGACTCATGCAGCGCGAAGACGATCCCCTGTATCCCAACTGGGACCAGGATGCGACGGCAGTCGCCGAGAAGTACAACGAGCAGGACCCCGCGGTTGTCGCAGACGAGCTGGTGGCGGCCGCGGCATCCCTCGCCGACAACCTCGACGCGGTGACCGACTGGACGCGCGTCGGTCGTCGCAGCGATGGGGTGAAGTTCACGACGGCGAGCTTCGCCACCTACTTCATCCACGACCCGATCCACCATTTGTGGGACGTGACCAAGCCCGCCGGCCTCGCTGGTTGAGGCGGCGAAGCCGGTCTCGAGACCCGCTGGTTGAGGCGGCGAAGCCGGTCTCGAAACCTCAGTCGACGAGGTGCTTCTCCAGGAACGTGGCCGTGCGTGCGAACGCGAGCGCGGCGGCCCGGGTGTCCACTCGGTCGGGGATGCTGGCGTTCGCGAACGAGTGCTGCGTGCCCAGGTAGGTGAACAGTTCCACAGGGGTGCCGTGGTCTTTCAGCCGGTCCACGAAGGACTCGGGGTCGTCACCGTCCCCCCACTCGTCCACCTCGGCGAAGTGCAACTGCACCGGGCAGGGGATCACGCCGTGGTCATTCGGGCCGAGGCTCGCGTAGTAGGCGACCACGGCATCCGCTGACCCGGCCTGGGCGTGCAGTAGTGCGAGCCAGCCGCCCATCGAAAAGCCGACTACGGCCGCCTTCGCGGAACCCTGGTCGCGGCTCTCCTGCACGATGTCCTCGAGCAGGGCCAGGGACTCGCCGACATCCAGCCCCTGCATCAGCCGCTCGGCGTCGCCGGCATCCACCGTGCAGACGCCCGCGTAGAAGTCGGGCACGACCACGCGCAGGCCGTGGGTCGCGAGCGCGGTCGCGTATGGTTCGATCGACGGCAGCCGCCCGTACCAGTCGTGCACCACGATCACCACCGGGTCGCCGACGGTGCCGTAATACAGCGGCACGCCGGGCGACGGGATAGGCACGAGATCGGGCACCAGCCAAACATACGACGCGGGATGCCGCTGCGCACGCGCCACTCAGCCGATCACACCCCCGACCGCGCGCCACAGCCCGTTCATCGAGAGACGGCTGGAGCCCTTGCGCTCGGCCCCGGCGGCCGCGGTTTGCTCCGGTGTGCCGAACGCCGCGTACTGCTCGGTGTGGGTGAGCGCGGTGCCGTCGACGCTCGCGGCCAACTCGATCGTGACGAGCGAGACCGTGCGTCGCAGGTGGTCCACGACGATGTCGCACGCCAGCACGATGCGCTCATCGGGCACGATATCGAGAAACGTGGAGTGGTATTCGACCAGTTCCAGGTGACCGGATGGCGAGAGCGCGCCGGTCAGCACCTCACCGCCGTGAGGCACGCGGTGGCAAACTTGAAGGACAGCACCGCCGAGACAATCGTCCAATAGCTACTTGTTCTTGAACAATTATCATTGACTGAGCGCGGGCAATGTGCTTATGGTGAAAATGGCTCCGCTGGAGCAAACCCGACGAAACCAAAGATTAGCCTCATTGGAGTTTCGTGTGAAAATCTCTCGTCCCACCACAATGACTCTCGCTGCTGCGGGAGTCCTTGCGCTATCGCTCCTAAGTGCGGCGCCCGCGTCCGCTGATGAACCTGTTCCGCCTCACGGCCCAATCATTGACGTGCCGGGAACTCCCTATCAGGAGGACCCTTCAGTAGAGAGCAACCTCGCTCCGATGCCGAGCGGCGAAAAGGGAGGGGCGCAAACCGACGCCGGGATTGAAATAAGCCCCGCCGGGTGTAGAGGTCAAACCGACTACGCACACTGGTCACAGGCAAACGAAGCTTCGGTTCACGGGCGAACGAAGTGCGACGTGGCTGTCAGTCACCTTGGGGTCAGCACGACTTTGCAGAAAGAGTCGTGGTTCGGCTTCGACAATATGGCCACGGGGAGTAGTGACTACTACGGGGGCAACAACTCCGGCGATGCGACACCTCACTGGGGGTGTTACCTCTGGGGATACCAGACATACCGTGGCACGTCATACCACTACTCCATCGAGTCCTCGGGCACCTACACAGGCAATACCACCGGTGACACTTCACGGTTCACCTGCTGAGATGACCCCGCAAGGCGGGCGGGGCCGCTGGGTTCCCGCCCACCTTGCAATCCTCCTGATTCTTCCTCTTCTATTGGTTGCGGCATGCCAACGGGTGCCGATCGACCCTCCACCAAATCCGGGGGCTTCGGAGTCAGGTTCTCCCCTCGTAAAGGTCGAGGATGCACCGACGGATGTGCCTTCGCTTGTAGCGAACGGAATTCAGCTAGTCCCGGCCCAATACGAGTGGCTGAACGAAATGGGTTGGGACAGGAAGAGTGTTGTGGATGAGGGACAAGTCATCCTGCCGCTGATCCGCTACGACGCAAAACTACATTTCGACCTGTCACCGGGACCGCGACCGCTCACGATTCTCGTGACGTACTTTTCCCAACTGAATGAGCGTGGGCTTCCCGAGGGAGAACATGCCAGCCAGCTCGAATGCTCGGGCCCATCGTCCTGCAACGTCACGGAGACCGACGACCGCGTCCAATTTCAGGCTGATCTAACCCCAACTACGCGCATTGTGATGGTCTATGCGGAGTACTTTCGCCTGGGTAAAGACGACGGCGAAGCTCCCACACTAGTCTCCGTCTCGTGGGCATTTCGTGTGGTCGAATGAGGAGTCGGAACAGTGGATGAGTCAGGTAAACAGCCATTCCAGCCCTCCCGCGACGATGACCAGGTCGAATGGATCACAAGCACATTCCGTCACTCGGCCACACTGGGAGACTGGGCGCTACCGGACATTTTCGAGGACTCAGTCACGGTGCGCGCCTTCCAGCCCGGTGGCACTTTCGATCAGGGCTCGGGCTCCACAGACCCCGCAGTCTCCGTGGCCCTTGTGCAGGTGCTGCGCAATTTCACCGTCACGCCGCTGGACTGTCTTTTCGCGATCTGGGTCGGGTATGCGGGCCTGCCGAAGCTAGAAGACGCTCTTCGGCTCGAGGTCCCCCCACAGCGCGAGATGGTGCTACTACGTGGACCGATCGACAGTGCGACCCGATCGTTTGAATCCCCGGAATCAGATCGGCGGCCGCTGCGCTGGTGGCCCTCGAGTCGAGAGTGGGCGGTCGGAGCCGACATCTATTCCGAGACTCTAACGGTAGGCGGGTCCGCCGCGTGCGTCGCCGCAGTTCGCTCTGCGGCCGGTCTCGACACAGTGGAGTTGTGAAACTGTGGATATCGCAGGGCCCTTTCGATCAATCGCAAGTTGCCGGATAGGCACGAGATCGGGCACCAGCCAAACATACGACGCGGGATGCCGCTGCGCACGCGCCACTCAGCCGATCACACCCCCGACCGCGCGCCACAGCCCGTTCATCGAGAGACGGCTGGAGCCCTTGCGCTCGGCCCCGGCGGCCGCGGTTTGCTCCGGTGTGCCGAACGCCGCGTACTGCTCGGTGTGGGTGAGCGCGGTGCCGTCGACGCTCGCGGCCAACTCGATCGTGACGAGCGAGACCGTGCGTCGCAGGTGGTCCACGACGATGTCGCACGCCAGCACGATGCGCTCATCGGGCACGATATCGAGGAACGTCGAGTGGTACTCGACCAACTCCTGGTGACCGGATGGCGAGAGCGCGCCGGTCAGAACCTCACCGCCTCCGACCCGGAAGTCGAGGTCGTGGCGACGGGTCTCGGGCGGCCCGGGCAGGCGGAACCAGGTGGACCGCAC